>DATFRK010000889.1:0-8530 GCA_035263325.1 Pyrinomonadaceae bacterium
CAAAATAGGTTTGGTTTTGTCAATCAACAGACGGTGATTGCTGATTTGAATAATAGTCATACAACTAGTTATTAAGCTGGGCGTTCGCATATCAACCTCATCATTTACTCCACCCCCCTGGGCCACCCTGCCTTGACAGGATTAGCCTGAGGCAGAATCATTGCATGCGGTCACGGCCCTTCAACGAGCAACTTCCTCTGGTTCTCGGATGCGAGCCTAATATCGCTTTCAGCCGCTGTCTTTTAGAAACTTTTGGGTTTTTCCTAAGGTTCTCCTAAATGCACTTTTCCTCTGATTTATGAGTGATCCGGTAGCCCACCAGTACGAGTTTGCCGACTTTCACCTGGACCTGGCTGAGCGCCAGTTACTGCGTGAGGGGAAAACGATCTCCTTGCCACCAAAGGTTTTTGACACACTGGTCATCCTTGTCCAAAACAGCGGGCGCCTGCTCGACAAAGAACGCCTCATGCGCGAGTTGTGGCCAGATACGTTTGTTGAAGAGGTAAACCTTTCCGTAAACATTTCGGCGTTGCGAAAGGCCTTAGGGGAGACCGAAGGTCAGCGTTTCATCGACACCGTGCCGAAACGCGGCTACCGGTTTGTCGCGGACGTTAGGGAGATTGGAGGCGTTAGGCCTGATTTGGTGGTTCATAGCCACGTCACTGGAAGAATGGTAACGCAAGAATTCTCTGGGCCGGTCACCAAACCGCAAAACCTATCGGAACTGTCGAGCCCAGCACGGCAAGGACAAGTGTTGCTGGCGATTGTGATCGGCGCCGGCCTGGTTGCGACTGCAGTTTATCTTGGCGTCTCAAAGTGGACTCGATTCGCCGCGGCCAAGAGTGCAACGGTAAATTCGCTCGCCGTGCTTCCCTTCCAGACTTCAGACCGAACTAGCGACAACGACTACCTTGAACTGGGTATCGCCGATGATCTCATCAACAAACTCACCGCGGTGAAACACGTGAACGTTCGCCCAACTGCGACGATCCGAAAGTATTTGCGTGCAAACCAGGATCCGATTGCAGCGGGCAAGGAACTAAACGTGGACGCGGTTCTCCAGGGCAGCATGCAGAGTTCCGGCAACAGCCTGCGACTCGCTGTCGTCTTGTTGAGAGTCTCGGATGGAAAGAAACTGTGGTCAGACAACTTCGATCAACCTTCGCATGATGTCTTGACGATGGAGACTTCTATCTCGCAGCGAGTGCTTGAAGTGATAGCGCCGAATTTGACGGTTCAGGAGCGAGAGATTTTGACCAAGCCTTTCGCCGTCAACTCCGAAGCGCACGAGGCATATCTCAGAGGTCGTTACTTCTGGAACAAGCGGACCGGTGATGGTTTGAAAAAGGCCACTGAGTTTTTTCAGCAAGCGATCGATTTGGACCATAGCTATGCGCTTGCATATGCCGGACTGTCCGATTGCTACACCTTACTTTACGATCGCCGCTACGCTTCGGCAGACAGCTCCGTGCCCCAGGCGAAGTTAGCAGCTGCTAAAGCCATTGAACTTGACGACACCCTGGCAGAGGCGCACACCTCACTCGCCTATGTCGATTGGGTTTACGACCGCAATCGCACGGATTCAGAGAAGGAGTTTCGGCGAGCAATCGATCTGGATCCACATTACGCGACGGCGCGGCAGTGGTATGGACGATTTCTCGGGGCCGTGGGCCGGTTTGATGAAGCGATCAAGCAGATGCAGCTGGCCATCACAGATGATCCGGTTTCGTTAATTATCAATTCCAACCTCGGCAGTCTTTTCTACTATGCGAAGGATTACACTCGAGCTGAGGCACAATTTCAAAAGACGCTCGAGCTGGAGCCAAACTTTATTCAGACTCACTGGGAACTCGGCAATACCTACGAACGCGAACAGCTTTACGACAAAGCGTACCGGGAGTTCAAGAAAGCGCTTGAGCTTCAACAAGAGCCCAAGCTCGCAGCCCAGTTTGAAGACGCTTATAAGAGGTCCGGATTTGCCAGCGCGGTGAAGGTCTTAATAGGGCAGTGGTCCAAAGATGTCGCCCTCGCTCACGACCCCCAGGGCAGAGGCCTGGAGCATACGATCGCGCGGTCTTACGCCGAGATCGGCAAGAAGGAGCAAGCTATCAATTGGTTACAGAAAGCGAGCGCTGATCATCATCCCTGGCTAACTTACCTGAACGTCGATCCGCAGTTCGACAGTCTTCACGGCGACCCGCGTTTTGCCGAATTGCTGAAACGCGAAGGACTCTGAATCGCTCACAACCTCTTGGGGTTTATCCCCACACTGAGCAAATCCAATCCTAATTGCGACGTTGGCGCGGAACCCGTACTGGTGCCTCCGTTGGCAACTGGTCCTGGCAAAGCTCGAGTATCTGAATCGTCGTGAGACCGGTTTGGGTAGCCTCGTTCGTACTAACCTCCAATGCTTCCTCGACCGGATTCAGGACGTCGGCGCCTGTCAACAACTTCGGGTTGGCGTATCCACCACTACGTCGCAACAGGCCGTCGATCGCTTTTTGTGCGAACGCCGGACTCTTGGTGTGCGCATATGCATAGGCCGCGAGTCGCGGGCCACTTTGTTCAGCCAGTATGTAACGGCCATCGGCTCCTTCGTTGCCGGTGGTCCGATCGCGCGTGAGCACGTCGGCAGGAGCACCGCCAATCCTGCAATACTGCAACCAGGCTTTGGCAAATTCCTCCCGTCCTAAAAGCGGAACGAGCTCAAACATTACTTCGCCCCCGCCCATGATGGTCGCGAGGTTGTAGCTCGCCGGCAAAGAGGTTTTTGTCAGCGGATCGCGGATCGCAGTCAACTTGCCGGTCGCGATGTCGTAGCCGACAATCTGCGCGCCGCCACCGCCGCGCAATGGTCCAATGGCGCCACCAGGCAAATCAGGGTTCGGGCCATTTTGCTGACCAGTTTGCAGCCAGAAGGGCATCGACATAATCGAGTCAACACCGGCGAGGATGCGGTCTCGCCATTTCTTGTCTGCCGTGCGCTCCCACTCCGTCATCCAGTTGCCGGCGAGTGCGAACCAGTCGGGACCAATACGCATCCTGGCAGCAAACTGTGGTTCACCGGCAAGCTGCGGCGACGCGATGCGCATCGGATCAAACTTCACGATCGCCTCATCCGTGTGGACCATCAGGCGCATGATGTCGCCAGTACGTTCATCGGTGGTGAGGTAGTAAAAGGGTCGCCAGTGTGCCGCCTGGCTAATACGGGCTTCCTTCGAACCGCAACCCCACTTAACAACATTGTGCCGCGAACCCAGGCCGGCCATCGGTCCAATTGAGTAGACGTTTGTCTCGCTCGTATTACGTGTGTGAGCTTCAGCGAGTCGAAAGATGTTCCCGCGGCCGGTTCGCAGGAAGCTGTACCAGAGCCACAACGGGACACCCAACTCGGTGTTGTCCCAGGCGTGGCCACCCCAATCGTAATGCCAAACATGGCGGGCGGCTGAGTAAGAGTGCATGAAGTCGCCGAACTGCCAGAAGCCATACCAATGGCGCGAGTCCACCTGCTTTTCGTAGTAAGCAAGTACTTCGTCGAGGCCCTCCTCTATGCTCTTCTTGAAGGGAGTCGAGCGATCCGGCAAGCTCCAAACACCGAACACACCTGTCGAGTGAATGTAATCCGGCGTTGCGCTGACAAGCGGCAACTTCGCTCCCGCTTGAGCTTGCGCAACTGCCATCGAGCGTGCTGGCAACGAAGTCGCGTTCGGATAGAGCGTGAGCTCGCTGGTACGCGAAACGCCGTAGGCTGTACTCATGCCCGGCTGAACATCTTCATAGGAGGCAGCGAGGCCGTGAGCAACGAGATCGTAATGGCGCATATCCATCTGTGGCCCATCAGGTGACCAGAGCCACGCCATGAGCTCGGCCACCGGTCCACTGGCGTGTCGTATTTCAAGACCAGCTGGATATGATTGCCAAAAATTCTTTACCGAGACCCCCAGTCCGCCGCTGAGATCGCCGACGTAGCCAAAACCTGCCGCCCGCTTGCCGGCAGCAGAAAAAAGCCAGGTGCTCTTAGGGTTGGTACGCTTGGTGATCGTGAACCCTTCGGGATTAGGCTGTGCCAGTCTGAAGTCGTCCCAGATCGCGTTTTGCGCAAACTCGCCTCGCCCGGTAAATGGTTGACCCGTTTCCTGGGCCACGCTGCCGCCACCCGGTTGTAGTGGTTCAGACCAGACGCCGCCTTCGCTGCCCACAAACCGTACCGTGCGGTTTCTTGGTTCCTCGCGCAGCGGCACCTCGATCCGCACGCCCAGCCCGCGGACGAAATCCTTCTCCTGATCGCCATCAAAAGTGATTGTATGGACCATCCGGATCGCAGTTTGACCAGTATAAAAATAGAGTCGCACGGTGAATGGCAACCACTCGCGTCCTGACTTTACTCCTTGGTGAATACCCTCGAACTTGATTACGGCTCGCACTGGACCAGTCTGCTCAGCAGTCACTTTCTTAATGACGCTGAGAAACCGTTCCCGGGTAGGTGAGTCCTCAGGATCGGTTTCGGGGCCATTCTGCAGGATGCAAACTAATTGCCCCTTACCTCCGACCGCGTGATCAGCGACACTTATTGATTCGAAAATGTTGGCGCCGGTCGCGGTTGAGATAACACACTTGAGCGCGCCGGTGTCGACGATCATTGAGTTGCCTTCGTTGGTGACTTTCAAGGCGCCGGTACCCTGGGACGGTCCTGGCGCCAAGCTCAACGTCGCTTTAAGTCCTGCGGGAACAACCGTGGCAAAGCCGCTCCACTTAAGCGATCCGTCGGGCCAGTAAGCAAGTGGCCAGGTTTGCAGCGGTAACTGCTTGCCTTCGGAGTTCAAGCTGAAAGTCGCCCCGCGTTTGACGGATCCTTTGGGCCAGGGCACGCCGAAGCTCACCCCCGAGTCGACCGGTAAAGGTTCTCCATCGAGCAACCTGAGCGATACCTCATTAAGAGCAGCCGTGGGCAGGCTCTTGTCACTTGCGGAGGTTGTTTCAGCAACAACAGTTCGCAGCAGTTGCGGCAGGCTTAGACCACCTGCTGCCAGCGTCGATGTTTTTATGAAGCGGCGGCGTGAAAATGAATTTTTCATTTCGCGTATCTTAATCAGAGTGGGAACGACGGTCTAATGTTTGGCGGAAATATTAGTCTGTAACGACAAGGATTCCTAGAGGTTACTGAAAGCAAACGAGTCGCATCACAAGAACCCAGCAAAAAAATCGCATTACAAAAAATTTACCGCACAATTACCCTAAATTTATGACTCTCACACCAGCTTGGGACTACCCTGCCCCGCTCGATGAAATGGTGATCTCCCCATCACCCAAGGACCACAGTACCGGCTCTTTCGGCCCCGAAAATTAGAAAGAGCATCGAGAGCCGACTCCTGCCGAAAAAGCACCTCGCGGTCCTGTCCAACATTAACCGTAACCAGACTTAATAGGAGGTTAGCTATGACACAAACAGTACGCGGTGTCGCTCTCATCGTATCGTTGGCCGTCTGCCTGTCGCTGGGAGGAATTTCCAGCGTTCCAGCGCATCCTTCGGTCAATTCGAGCGTCGTAGTGCGCACCTGGAATCAATTGGCACTGAACACGGCCCGAGTAAAAGTTCTGAGTGATGCCCAGGCCTCGCGGCTTTACGCAATGGTCAACGTGGCAATCTATGATGCGGTGAACGGTATCGCCTCGCGACGCGGTTCGCAGGATCGTGATCCCGCCCTGGTACCACCTGACGGCGCGCCGCCTCAGGGAGATCTCGTTGCCGCTGCGGCGAGCGCCGCGCATGCAGTCTTGGTCGCACTCTACCCGGACCTCTCGGCGCAGTTCGATGCCCAACTGGCGACCGATCTTGCCGGGCTCGGTAGAACTGGGCCGGTGACAGCCGGCCAGGCCTGGGGCCAACACGTCGGAGAACAGGTCGTGTCAGCCCGGGCCAATGACGGCTCGAGCCCCGACGAAAGTCAGCCCGGAGTGGTTGCTCCAGGACAGTTCAGAGCGACGTGGTCTGGCACGCAGTTTCGCAATCTATTGCCCTTCGCAATTGCTGACCCAAGCGTCTACGTCAGTCCCGGCCCGCCGGACCTCACCAGTCTTGACTACGCCGCCGCGTTTGCCGAAGTGAAGCTGCTGGGCAATGCGGCGATTAAAGATGATGCGAAGTTAGCTACCTTCCAATTCTGGAGCCTGGGCGCGGGCACCGATCAGCCTCCTGGCGCGTGGATCCAGGTAGCGATTGCGGTTACTAACGATAGACCGCTGCCACTGCCGGACACCGCGCGGCTCTTCGCACTGTTGAGTATGGCGATGTGCGACACTGTCGCGCCTACTTATCAGACGAAGTTCATCTCTCACGCCTGGCGTCCAGCGACTGCGATTCGAGAAGCCGACACGGATGGCAATGCGAACACCGACCCGGACACGGGGTGGAGTCCACGTGCTGGAGGAATTGGAGGGACGCCCGAACATTGGTCTGGGCACAGCTCATTCAGTGGGGCCGCGTCGCGAGTGCTCGCCGGTTTTTTCTGCCAGGACAACATTAGTTTCACCCTGGTGACCGATTCCGCGCCTGGTGGTCAGGGACGCACTTACCCAAGCTTCTCAGCGGCAGAGACCGAAGCGGGGAGATCGCGTGTAGTAGGTGGAATTCACTTCGAGTTTAGCAACCAGGCTGGCTTGACTGCTGGTCATGGTGTCGCCGCGGAGGTTCTGTCTCACTCACTGCTGCTGCAGCGTGGCCCAACTCACATCGGCCAGTGCCCGTTGTAAAGAACGCCGGAGATTCTGCGACAAAATCGCGTTGGTCGCCCGCTTGCTGACGCAGGCGGGCGAAACGGCGTGAGGGCTACGATGCGTTCGTTCGTTGTCGAATCGGTTCAGGTGCGAAGCAATCTCCAATTCGGCTTACGGATGCGGCAACTGGAACAACTGTCTGAGCTCCGCTCGAGAGACCGACCGCCCGTAAGTCGAGAGATACAGAAATAGCTTTTCATCATCCCAGCCTAAACGCAGATGAGTGCAATGTGGGCGGACCGGCAAACCAGCATTGCTCTGCTGCCAATCAAATGAAGTCTGAAACCCCGGCAATTGCGGACCCTTGCTTTGAACTCCCTGGTACACCGCATTGTCGATATTAAAAAAGAGCCTCTTATCTTCATTGATCAGCGGCAACGGTGCCGGTTCGAGGTCCCAGTCGGCCGCGATGGAGTAGATGGTTTCCGCTACCGGCGTAAATATTTCCTTCCATCCATTACCATCAAGAACCAGGATGTGGCCTTTCTCCCCGCCCTGTGACTCTATAAAGAGAGCAAATACTGCGGTTTTAGTGATCACGAATTGAATCACGCTGCCACCGATAGTTTGCAGTTGGGTGGGAAGAGGCAGGTTGGTATAGAAATCTGTTTGGCCAGTCAAAAACTGCTGCGGACTCACCAGCTTGACCGTTCCATTCTCCAGCGAGACGTAAATCGAGTTGCCGTCTTTTGTGGCCGCGGCTTTTATCAGCTTCGGCATCACGCCAATTATCTCCCAATGAAATTTGCCTGCGGCATTTTCGAATAGACCGAGAAGCAAATTGTCGCCGGCCTTGGTCTGACCTCCATTCTTTGCTTGTACGGCCGCGCTGACGGCGTGCATAAGCAAGTGACCCTTGTTGCGGAAGACAGGTGAAGGTATGCGCGTGCAAATTTCCATTTTCGGTTCTAATTCCACCTCGACAGCCAGAGGAATTTCAGAACCGGCATCGAAATTACTTGCCAGTTCGTTCCATACGTGCGTCCGGAATTTGCTGGCTTTGTTCGACTCTCTGCTTACCAGGATCCCGCTGGCCAGAAACGTATTTGTGCCACCATCGCCACCAAGCATTTGTTGCCAGGAGCTGTATTTGTCTTTAGCGGTCTTGAGCCATTTACAACCATTATCCTGCAAGCCTCCGGCAAGGAGGCCGTCGACAACAGGCGAAGCGTCGATGGTTGCATACTGCCGGGCGCGCAACTCGTCTTTGAAGAGCAGCGTAGGTAGAAAAACATTCAGGCGATCGTCGAACTTGGGATGGTTGCGGCGCGGACCTGTCACTTTCAACAGACCGCCATCGCCGCCGATGTAAAGCACGTGTTCACCATTTTCTGTCTTGGTGAATTGCAGAGTGTGTATGTCGTGATGACACTTGTCATCTTCCAGCATCGTTACAGTCGCTTTGCTCCCCAGTGGATCACTGCTGGCGGGCGCTTTCAGAATAAAGGTTCCCATCTGCCACCCCAGCGCTACGAGCGTCGCGTCATCCGGGGCCACGGCAATCACGTTGTTACCCTTGCCCTGGCCACCCGGCTGTTTCGTTCGATCTGCATTAGCAAAATGCTTCTGATTCAAGATGTCTTCCCATAGATCCTGCGCCTCACGAAATTGCAGGACGCCTCTGAAATCCGGATCCGGTTTGACGCTTGTTTTACTGACGGAAGCAAAAGCAACGGACCGATTGTTGGCACACGAAGCTAAAGACACTCGCCGCATGTCGTGCTCAGCAACCGTATCGTGCCATTTGATTTTGGAC
>DATFRK010000890.1:0-8343 GCA_035263325.1 Pyrinomonadaceae bacterium
CCTGCAAAAAGAGACAGATCACAAACTAGAACGGATTCGACCGGTTTTAATAATGCTGCAATTGGGATTGAGGGTTATTATACATATCCCGTCACCCGACAAATCATTTTGAACCAGAGACTCAAAGCGGGCCAAGCCATCCATCGTCGCGAGCCAAAGGTAGCCATCTTGCGTCTGCACAATGTCGTTAACTGAATTTTGGGGCAGACCATTTTCAGTGTTCCACACATCGAATCGCTGTGATGTTGAAGCATCGAACGGGGCCGCACCTATCGCTGGCCGCCACGAGAAGCACACGATACAGAGCAGGAACCAGCCGCCGACAACACATCTGCTCGAGCTTTCGTGGGGCGGTAAGGATGTTTCTTTCTTGTCTATCGTCAATCTCAAAAACAGACGACTAACTTGAAGGGAGGCTTTATTCGAAAAGTAGACTGCAATTGTACATCTTGTTTCAGAGTACTCCTCTTCCTATATGGCTCAGATCGCAAAGCAGCGATGATGTGCTAATAGGACATTAGACTACCGCCCAGAAGCGAATAGCCCGGTAGGAATCTCTGGTTCAAATGATTGTCGGGTGACGGCTACGTATGATAACTCTCAATCCCGATTTGCAGCATCACCAAAAAATGCAGACCTTTAGAGAGGAAAAATAGACTGAAGATGAGCCTTGCCTTAGTGAGCCTTACTTGAGTGGTCCAGTTTTTAACCGAGAATGGTAGCAAAGGTGTGATGGCAAATCAGAAAATTCCGTACCCAATGCGTAATGCTCCATCTAGATTCGTATAGGGGCTTCGGAAACTCACAGCGAGACACTTAAGCTTGGTAGGGATAACTCATTGTGCAATTTTAGAGGACTGCGGTGCTCTGTGACTCAATCTGTACCTTCTGACTGACGAGCCTGAACGTGCTTGAATGAAACCGCTCTCAAAAATTTTCCATCCATCCCGAAAAAACCACCCTCTCGCGTGCCTTATTGTTAGGAGAGGACTTTGGTAGCGGGGCGAGCTTGAGCCAGGTTCCTCGCTTACACCAATTCCAACGTTAACGGCAATAAGAGCCATGCTTCCTCGATTCTTGCGGAAGAAAGCCACCACTGGCGTTGCGGCAGAAACTTGCCTTGAAACCGGACTCATTGAGTTCAAGCTGGACGCTTTGACTCTCGAAGACAGGGTCACACGGTATTTCGAGCAATGGCGCGAACCGGTAAACCGTTATGTGGTCGCGGCCTTCGGCGATCCCGTTGAGGCCGAAGAAATTACTCAGGATGCCTTCCTTCAGCTTTATCGTCGGCTCCATGGTGGCCCGCCAATCACGAACGTTAGAGCTTGGGTGTTCCGAGCTGCTCACAGCTTGGCTCTGAACCGAATCCGGAGTCAGCAATTTATCCAGCTACTGGATGATGACGCTTGGGAAGACTTGAAACGGACTCTAGGTGACGCCGCTGCCAACCCAGAACAGCGAGTAATCCAGCTAGAAAAGCTTCGTCGCTTAAGAATGGCAATCGGCCGATTGACGGCCCAGGAGAGACAGTGCCTGCACTTGCGAACTAAAGGTCTTCGGTATCGAGAGATTGCGGAAATCTTAGAACTCGGAACGAGCACGGTCGCTGAAACTCTTTATCGAGTAATAGAAAAGCTGACTCAGGAAAATCATGGATAAGCTTTTTCACAATAACGCGGGCGTACACAGTGAGCACCCATCACGCGAAATGTTGCTTCTGATGGTAGACGGTGAGCTTCAGCCGAAGGATGCGGCGCAACTCGAAGCGCACCTCGAAGCTTGCTGGCCTTGCCGCGTTAAGACTCAGAAGATTCAGAATGCAATTGCAGATATCATCGAGTTTGATGATCATATTCTTAGCCCTCGACTTATCCCACCGCAGAGTTGGCGTAACTTTGATCGAAGGCTGAACCAGCTCGTCGCGACCAGCGGAAAGCAAGCACTCAGCTCGCGCTTCTTCGGATTGCTCGGCCGCTTCCTGTTTTCGAATCATCGCCTCGCTAGGCAGCTGTTATGGAGTCCCGCATTAGTACGAGGCGCCGTGGCGATCGTGCTCGTAGTGGCGCTTGTCGTTCTGCTGTTTCGTTTTGCCCACGAGCCAACCGTCTCTGCCAGCCAATTACTCAAGAATTCAATGCAGGCTGAGGAACTTGAAACCCGCTCAACAAGCGATCCAGTCGTCCACCAACGATTGCGAATTACCAGGAAAGATGAATCCTCTGCCCGCGTCGTAAGCTTAGACATTTGGCACGATGCAAACAATGGAAGGATTCGCCAGTTCAGGGCTGACACGAATCAAATGGTGACAATCGTCTCTGAGGGCTCAACGGAAAAGCAGATGCAGACGTCGGACTTGGATGTGATCACTGACTTGCAAAGGGTCTTGCAAGCGAATCACCTGGACGCGTCGCGTCCTCTTTCAGCGAATTCCTATAGGGCGTGGCACGACGCCTTGCATGGTCTACATGACGACATCAACCGGTCAAGAGACAACTTCGGAACCGAGGTGTTGTCGCTTCACACAAGAGTTGCTGAACCCGTATCTGCCGGCCAAATCTCTGATGCAACACTGGTCGTCCGCGCACGCGATTGGTTGCCAACGGAGCTTCGCTTCACTTTGGTAGCAAATAGCGGAAGCCGCGTTTATGAACTTACGCAAACGGCGTCAGAAGTTGTCAGCCTCGCGCAAGTGAAGGAAACGATTTTCTCGGATCGGCCAATCGCACTTTCGTCACCGAAGAGCGAGCTCGCTAAAAGAGATCCTGATGCAACACCGGCAGCAGTAGCGACGAATCCACAGCCGCCGACTCCGAACATCGCCAACTCAGACTTGGAAGTCGAAGCACTCCGCTTATTGCACGAAGTGGGTGCGGACCTTGGTGAGCAGCTAACCGTTCAGAAAAACACAAAAGGTCAGCTGGAAATTTCAGGAGTTGTCGAAACGACGCAGCGTAAACGAGAAATCACGAGCGCGCTCACACCCTTCGCAGGTAATCCCGCCGTCAAGGTCAATATTCAAACCGTCGCCGAAGCCCTCGCCCAACAGCAACAAGAGCGAGCCAAGTCGAAAGCTACGCCGGCACCAATCGCCCAGCAGAACGTTGAAATCAACACTTATGCGGTTGCGGCTGCACCTGAACTGCGAAGCCACTTCAGTAGCGACGAGCAAATGCGTGAATTTGCCACTCGGATGGTGCGGCACTCACGCAGTGCTATGAGCCACGTCTATGCGTTGAAGCAATTGATTTCGCAGTTCACGCCTGAGTCTCTACTAGCGCTGACACCAGAAGCAAAGAGCAAATGGCTTGAACTCGTCCGTGCTCATGCGCGCGCCTATCGAACCGAGCTTGCAGGCTTGAGAGGAGAACTGGAGCCAATCTTCGGTTCAAGCTCTGGTTCCGGAGGCTCAAAGGTGGCAGCGATTAACGATGATGCTTCGTTGGCCCGTGCTGTCGACGAATTGTTTGCGGCTGCGTCTACGACTGAGGCAACGATTCATTCTGCTTTCGTTGTGTCAACTGCAATTGCATCTTCGTCTGCGATCAACTCGCCGCAGTTCTGGCAACAAATGAACCGAGCAGAAGCGATTTCTGCACGCATTTCCCAAGCGAAGTAAGTTAGCACTCCGGATGAACAGAGTTCTGGGCCATCGGTTGTTTTCGGAAATCTATGAACTAGATTTGAGAGGACGAACGCCATGAATTGTTGTTGCCCTTCGGCCAGGAAAACCCAAATGCTAACGCGGGTCGCGCTAACACTGCTCCTCGCTCTTTGCGCCTTTCGCCTTGCCGTTTTCGCACAGACGGCCAGTGCTACATTAAGCGGAACGATTCTCGATCCAAATGGGGCAGTGGTGCCGGCAGCAAACATCACCCTCACTGACATCGCTACTGGCGTGAAGCGTACTGCCACCACAAACGATCAAGGCTACTTCATTATTCCCCTGCTTAAGCCGAGCACTTACACGTTAAACGCCGAGCATTCTGGCTTTCTAACTATCGAAGTCAAAGAGGTAGTGCTCAATGTTGGCGACGCACGCGCTTTGAAGATTCAAATGATGGTTGGTGACGTTAAGGAGACCGTTAATATCACCAGTGAGGCCCCGTTGCTTAACGAAGCGCCGGCGGTGGGTACAATAATTAATCGACAGTTTGCAGCCAACATTCCTTTAAATGGCCGCAGTTTTCAGTCGCTTATTGCGTTAACTCCCGGAGTGGTGTTGACGCCAAACCCCAACGGCGGATTCAACTACGATGGCCAATTTAGTGTGAACGGCCAGAGACCAACCGCCAATGCATTTATGGTCGACGGCGTCAGCGCGAATTTCGGCGCAGCGCCGAACAAGGGCCCTGGGACGCAAACCGCAGGAAACAATCCGGGTCTAACGGCTTTTGGTACAACTCAGAGTCTCGCTTCAGTTGACGCTCTCCAAGAGTTCAAAGTTCAGACTTCGAGCTACTCGGCAGAATATGGTCGCCAGCCAGGCGGTCAAATTTCGATAATCACTCGTTCCGGAACGAATGAGTTTCACGGCTCCGTCTTCAACTATTTGCGCAACGACAAACTGGACGCCAACGACTGGTTTGCCAATGCCAATCGCCAGCCTCGACCTCCCGAAAGGCAGAATGACTTCGGCGGCACCTTTAATGGTCCGATCATCCTTCCCGGATACAATGGTCGTGACCGAACTTTCTTTTTCTTTTCTTATGAAGGTCTACGACTGTCGCTGCCCACCTTTACGCTGACGAATGTCCCCTCATTAACTCTTAGACAAACGTCGCCTGCCGGAGTCCAACCAATCCTGAATGCTTTCCCATTGCCTAATGGCAGAGACCTCGGCAATGGCCTGGCGGAATTTTCTGCTTCATACTCGAATCCCTCCAAACTCAATGCGACAAGCCTCCGGATTGATCACAGCATAAACAGCAAAACGACCTTGTTTGGAAGATACAATCAAGTGCCGTCGCAAAGTTTTTCCAGACTTAGCGGGAATCTGAGCGACATCAACCTAAACAAGATTGACACAAAAACTCTAACGGTGGGTCTGACTTCAACGTTGACCTCAAGACTGGTTAACGAACTGAGAGTTAATTACAGCGACAATTATGGCTTCAATAGCCTCTCGCAAACTAGCTTTGGCGGTTCAACTCCAGTGCCGCGTACCGTACTCATTCCGAGCCAATTTGATTCGGTGAGTGCCCAGGGAGCTGCTGTATTCTTCCTTCCCGGACGAACGTCCAGTAGTCGGCCATTGGTTAACTTTGTGGACCAGGGCATCACCTCTCAACGTCAGTTCAATATTGTGGACAACGTTTCCTATACGCTCGGATTACATCAACTAAAGTTCGGCTTTGATTTCCGACGATTGACGCCGGTTTTCAATGTTAACTCTTATGCGACTGAGTTTGATTTCGACGTTCTTAACGACGTATTGACGTCCACGCCGGACTTCGTGATCGTACAAGCCGGAACCCCGGCGAAACCGATCTACACAAATTTCTCGGCGTTTGCTCACGATACATGGAAAGTGTCGAGCCGGCTCAAACTCGATTTCGGGTTGCGCTGGGAAGTTAATCCGGCGCCAGGCGAGGCAAATGGCAATCTGCCGTTGGCGGTAACACAGATTAATAGTCTATCAACCATGCAGTTGGCCCCGCGCGGAACCAAGCTTTGGCACACGACATACAACAATTTCGCGCCACGGTTCGGATTAGCATATCAACTCAGGCAAAAACCGGGACGTGAGATCGTAGTTCGCGGAGGAATGGGGGTATTCTACGACACCGGCAATGACTTCAGCGCCTTTCAATTTGCCGTCTTTCCGTTTACCGCGCTTGCCCTTCCTGGGGCAGTCAAACTCCCCTACGATCCAAACAAGATCGCGCCTCCAGCCATCCCGGCTCAGTCAACGATCACACCTCCATATGGCACCTTATACGCCTTTGATCCGGATTTGAACCTGCCTTATACGCTGCAATGGAATCTGTCCATTGAACAGTCATTGGGGACCAATCAGGTTCTCACTCTTTCATATGTAGGCGCTGACGGAAGAAAATTGCTACAGCGCAAACAGTTGAGTCTGGGAAGCATTAATCCCTCATTCAGGACAGTAAACCTGACAACAAACAATGCGACCTCAAACTATCAGGCTATGCAAGCGCAGTTTCAGCGCCGCTTGTCACACGGATTGCAAGCGCTTGCTTCTTACACCTGGTCGCATGCGATTGATGATGATTCTGCCAGCTACACCAGCAGGGCAGCTCTGCGTGGGAATGCCAGTTTTGACGTGCGCCATATTTTTGCGGGTGCGGTAACCTACGATATCCCGCCTGTAAGAGGGCTCGGCGCAGCAGGAGTCATTTTTCGTCGATGGTCCATCGACACCACTGCGCATGTACAATCTGCGCTTCCGGTAGATCCAATTGCGAGAACCTTTACCGCAGCCGATGGCACAGTCATCAACGTGAGACCAGATTTGATAGGAGGCGGGCCCGTGTATATCGATGATCGCACCGTGCCCGGCGGGACACGAATTAATCGGGCTGCGTTTGCCTCGCCTGCCGCTGGTCAATCCGGGACACTCGGTCGCAATATTCTGCGTGGGTTGCCTGCCTCACAGATTGATTTTGCGTTACGCAGACAATTTCGCTTAACGGAAAAACTAAATCTCCAGTTTCGGGCCGAAGCATTTAATATTTTCAATCACCCAAATTTTGGAACAATTCAGACTTCGCTCACCGCGGCTAACTTTGGTCAGGCCACAAACATGCTCAATCGACAGTTGGGCAGTTTGAGTCCGCTGTATCAAATTGGTGGTCCAAGATCTTTCCAATTCGCACTAAAGCTACAGTTCTAATCGGTTTGAGGAGCAATAACAGTGAGATCCTTGTGTGCAGGTCTATTGGTATTTGTCTGTTCTTTCCAGGCTAAGACGCAAACCATAACGTCGTCGTCAGCGTTACCAATCTTTCACCAGCTTAGTTCTCATTCGCTGAGTCTTTCACCCGATGGCAAATGGTTGTCGTTTGGCCGCTCACCGAGTGGCACTGCTGACGATCTAACCGTGGCATTCATGGTCTACGATCTCGAGCGTGGCCGTACCATATCGATCGACACCTACAATTACGGCAGCATGAATTTTGGCCCCCGGCCTGTTTGGTCGGCGAACAGCGAGTTGTTGGCTTTTTACGCCGTCGAGGATCAGGCTCTGCACATGAAGGTATGGGATCGCAAGCAGGGACGTTTGCTCAATGCTGGTGTCCCAGTGGATAAAGCAGGCGTCGCAGAGCTGCAAATGCCTCAATGGACTCCGGACAATCGGTTCGTGCTCTGTTTTTCAAATTCCAACCCGAGGCGTTTGTATGAAGAACAGGAAGGCGACAATTACACTGCCCGTCTTCGGGCCGAGCTCGTGGGACAGCGTCCAGGAATAAATGGCATGACCTTGCTTGGGTCCTCTTCCCTTGCAGAAGCGCTGCAAAAAGATTACGGCGTTCATTCAGGCCAGGCGTCGGGGCAAGCGCGTGTCGCCGAGCGACAGATCGTTGCTTTGGATGTGAAAACCGGCGCAGTACAAGTCCTGGCGCAGGGTGCGGAATTCGTTCAGATGCAGATCTCTGATGATGGCAACATTGGTCTCGTCGGAGCGCTCGATGGCAACGGCAACTTTCTCGTATACACAATGCCATTGCCTGGCAAAGTTTCACAAACGACTGAGCAAACAAAGATGTCGAAGGGCGTATCGGGTGCTCCTACTGGAGTTGACGGTGCCCCGCTGCGTCTGCTCTTTCGTGGTTCCGCGGATACTCCATTTCAGAATTTCAATCTTTCGCCCTCTGGGCGCTATGTAGCTTATCTTGTCGAGGGAAGCGGTGAGATCGAAGTCGTTGATCTAAAAGTTGAGGCAAAGCGGAAACTAACTGCCAACATTCCTGCGCTCGTTCCCGATGCTCCCAACATCGAGCTAGAAAAACTCGCAGGTAGATTCGACTTACCTCTCTATAGGGGAAAGTTCGGAATGGACGGCGGAGATGCTCCGGTCTGGACTAAGGACGAATCCGCACTGTTGATGCGACGCTCGATAGCGAAGCTCAGCGTTACGAACCCACGACAGGCGGAATTATGGCGTGTGTCCTTGGCTGATGGTACTGCGCGCCGTTTGCTGCAGGATCCGACGCTCTCGATAACTTCATGGGCTGACTGTCACAATCGCAGTCGAGTCAATTGTGTCGTCGGCCGTGAGGGTAGTGTAGTCGCATTGGTAAGCCGACAGGAAGCAAATGACCGCGCGAACAAGTTGGCATATGTGCGCATCGACTCCACCACAGGCGCAGTACGAAT
>DATFRK010000891.1:0-3976 GCA_035263325.1 Pyrinomonadaceae bacterium
AGTGGCGCCTCCGATCCTTTTGCACCCAAGATAATTTCGCAAGCGCAGAACGAGAAACCGCTCCCCTCGCCGAGTCCCAGCCCAAGTGCATCGCCCAGTCCTGGTCCCTCTCCAGCGGCGTCCCCCTCGCCGAGCGTCATGGCGGAGAATGCCGCAGACCCGGATAAGACCAAGAATGCCAACCTGACGCCCGACGAGGCCCAAAAGCAGCTGGAGGAGACGGCGAAAAAGAACGATCTCGAACTGCCGGATGAGACCCAGATTAATAAGAAGGCGCTAAAGGATTTTGCTACTTACGCCAACGACTTAAAGACCCAGGGCAAGTTGGATATTGATAAACCTTTTGAGATCGTGATCGAAGGAGAACTCGGTAAGGACGGCAAACTCACCAACGCCAAGGTCTCCAAAAAGGCCGGTGACCCAAATCTTGTCGACCTGTTTAGCCGTATGGTCGCAGCCCTAAACGATAGCGGCTTGTTGGTCTACTTGAAGCCGATCAACCAGGACAATCCCGGCGCCAAGGTAATTTTCACCATCAAGCAGGGCGAGAGTGAAGTATTGGCGAGCGTGGAGTCTGAGGCCTCGTCACCGGATAACGCGCGTGTCTTGGCGAAGACCTTCAATGCTGCGCTCTTCCTGGGAGCCAAGTCGAGATCGGGTAAAGACGAAGAGATCTTAATGAAAAACACCAACGCGACCCAGGACGGAAAGAAAGTCGTGGTCAACTTCTCAATGCCGCGCCAGAGTGTGGTTGATTTGATAAAGAAGCAACTCGCCGCCCCCGCATGAAATCCTTAAGCCTTGGTCAACTCTCTGAGACTCACAGTCAGTACCATCTCGCGGTAGCGGATGGGTCGCCTCTAGCTACTGATGCTCGTGAGCGTGCGCTGCAACCCATCCGCTACCGCGAGATGGTACTGACTGTGGGCTCCCGAGATGTGATCTTGAACGAGTACCCCAACTTGCCTCGATTCGAGGCGCGATAATAGAATCAATGCCGTCAGGTAAATAATAAAATGAGGCGCCAATTACGCGTCTCGGAGCGGATATAAGATATGAGTTTCGACAAAGTATTAACGAAGGTTTTCGGCAGTAGCAATCAGCGTTTTTTGAAATCTATTCACCCGATAGTTGATCAGATCAATGCGCTTGAACCGCAGGTCAAACGTTTATCTGACGAAGAGCTACGGGCCAAGACTGCCGCGTTTAAGGAACGTGTACAGAAAGCTGTAGCTGGCGCGCGCGACAAAAATGAACGTAAGCGTCTCGAGAAAGCCGTCCTGGACGAGATCCTGCCGGAAGCTTTTGCGATTGTGCGTGAAGCCAGTGTGCGCACCACCGGCATGCGTCACTTCGACGTCCAGTTGATCGGCGGTATCGTCCTGCACCAGGGCAAGATCGCTGAGATGCGCACCGGTGAAGGTAAAACGCTCGTCGCTACCTTACCTGCCTATCTCAATGCCCTGACCGGCCGTGGCGGCGTCCACGTGGTGACGGTGAACGATTATCTCGCCTCCCGCGACGCCGAATGGATGGGCCAGATCCATCGCTTCCTCGGACTCGAAGTTGGCTGTATCCAGAACGATATGGATGACTTCGAACGCCAGGCTGCTTACGCCGCCGATATTACCTACGGCACCAACAACGAATTCGGTTTCGACTACCTGCGCGACAACATGAAGTTTGACCTGGCCACTTGCGTGCAGCGTGGTCACTACTTCGCCATCGTCGACGAGGTCGATTCAATTCTGATCGATGAGGCCCGTACGCCACTCATCATCTCCGGACCATCGGACGAAGCCACCGACAAGTACAAGAACGCCGATGCGATTATTCCCAATTTGAAAAAGGGTGAAGACATCGACGGCAAAAAGACCGGCGACTATGTGGTCGACGAAAAGGCCCATACCGCTGTGCTCACTGAAGAGGGCGTCGACAAATCCGAACGCCTCCTGGGGGTCGGCAATCTTTATGACCCGTCAAACATGGAATTGCTGCACTGCGTGGAACAGGCGTTGAAAGCCCACACGCTCTACAAGCTTGACCATCAGTACGTGGTCCAGGACGGCGAGGTGATCATCGTCGACGACTTCACCGGTCGTTTGATGAAAGGTCGGCGCTGGTCCGATGGTCTACACCAGGCCGTCGAAGCTAAGGAAGGCGTGGAGATTGAAAAAGAGAATCAAACGCTCGCGACGATCACCTTGCAGAACTACTTCCGGCTTTACGAAAAACTTTCCGGCATGACTGGTACGGCAGAAACCGAAGCCGCGGAGTTCCAGTCGACTTACAAGCTGGACGTCATCGTTATCCCCACGCACATGCCCATGGTTCGGACCGATCACTCGGACGTCATCTATCGCACGTTGCCGGAGAAGTGGGACGCGGTAATCGAAGAGATCAAGGAGTGCTACGAAAAGGGACAACCCGCACTTGTCGGTACTGTCTCGGTGGAAAACTCCGAACTGATTGCCCGGCGCCTGGTGAAGGAAGGCGTGCCGCACAACGTTTTGAACGCGAAGTATCACGAACGGGAAGCGGAGATCGTGGCCCAGGCAGGTCGCAAAGGCTCGGTCACGATCGCCACCAACATGGCCGGCCGTGGTACTGACATTTTGCTGGGTGGCAATCCTGATTTCATGGCCCGCGAGTTTCTCAAGGACCAGGAGCTCGATCCTGACGAAGCCACCGAACAGCAATGGGAACAGGAATATGCGCGTGCCAAACGAATAGTCGAGGAGGAACACAACGAAGTAGTCGGTCTCGGCGGGTTGCACATCCTCGGCACAGAGCGACACGAATCACGACGCATCGATAATCAGCTGCGCGGTCGTGCCGGCCGCCAGGGTGATCCTGGTTCTTCTCGCTTTTTCCTGTCACTCGAAGATGACCTGATGCGTATCTTCGCCGGCGACAAGGTGAAAGCGCTGATGCAACGGCTGGGGATGGAACAAGGCGTCGCGATCGAATCGAAGATGGTTTCCAAGCGAATCGCCGCAGCCCAGAAATCGGTGGAGGGGCGGAACTTCGAGGCCCGCAAACACCTGCTCGAATACGACGACGTGATGAACCGCCAGCGCGAGACCATTTACGGTCTGCGCCGGCAACTGATGGAAGAACCCGATCAGCGCGAGTACCTGCTGGGCGATCCCCCATCGGCGGGCGTGGCTTACGATCTGCTGTCGGATCTCACGAAACAGTATTTGAATCCCGACGTTTCCCAGGACGACTGGGACGTAGACAATTACAAGTTACAAATCAAGACGATCTACGACCTGGATACTGACGCCGAGGGTCTCGATCTACCAAATTTCACTTCCCAGGAAGTGGTCGACGCCATCTGGGAAAGGTTGAAGGTCAAGTACGAGACCAAGGAAGAACAGATCGGCAAAGAAGCGATGCGCACTTACGAGCGCATCATCATGCTGAATATCATCGACGCGCAGTGGAAAGATCACCTGCTGTCGCTGGACCATTTGAAGCAGGGCATCGGCCTGGTGGGTTACGGGCAAAAAGATCCCCTGGTCGAGTACAAGAAGCAGAGTTTTGATCTTTTCCAGGAGATGCTCGATCGTATCGACACCTCGACGATTCGCTCATTGTTCAATCTGCAAGTGGTAACCGAACAGCCACCCGAAGCTCTTCGCCAGCGCCGTATGCCGCGCCGGCCAACCTCGTTGACGTTCACCGGCCCAAACCAGGGCGCAGCTCCGGCAGGCGAGGAAGAAGGCAAGACAAAAACAGTGGTGCGCGATCAACCCAAAGTTGGCCGCAACGAACCCTGCCCTTGTGGCTCCGGCAAGAAATATAAAAAGTGCCACGGCGCGATGGGTTGATGGCCCGCAGTTCACGCAGTACGGGGAGCGGTAGCGACGTGGTCACCCACTGTGAATAGAGGCTGAGTGAGCAGGTCGCTACGCTCCCTGTACTGCGTGCTAAGGCGTGACCTCTTAGTCGCCGCGCAAGGCTTTTGGAC
>DATFRK010000892.1:0-2286 GCA_035263325.1 Pyrinomonadaceae bacterium
TTCACTTTGTCCGCACTTGACGGTGGCGGAAAATATCCTGATGGGGATCGAGTCGTCGCGCTTTGGCTGGCTCGATCGTGAACAGCTTATTGCGCGCACTAACGACGTCCTCAAAACTTTCCATCACGCAGACATCCGGCCCGAAAAGCGTGTCGGTGAGCTTTCCGTAGCCGCACAACAGATCGTCGAGATCTGCCGGGCCATAGCCGCGCGCGCCCGGATCATCCTGATGGACGAACCGACCAGCAGCTTGCAACGCGATGACGTTAGCCAACTCTTTACGCTCATTCGGAAGTTGAGTGCGGAAGGAATCGCTGTTGTCTACATCAGTCACTTTCTGGAAGAGGTGCGACAAATTTCCAATCGTTTCACCGTGCTGCGCGATGGTCGCAGTGTGGCCAGCGGAGAGATAGCCTCGGTCAGCGATGACGAGTTGATTGCAAAAATGGTGGGGCGTTCGCAGCAAACGCTATTTCCACCGCGCACCCGCAAATCATCAGACGCTGAGACTGTGCTAAAGGTGACTAACCTGGTGGCGCCGCCCTTGTTAAGACAGGCGAGTTTAGAGCTGCGCCGCGGCGAGATCCTGGGCATCGCCGGGCTGATGGGATCCGGGCGCACGCAATTGCTGCGTACCATCTTTGGCCTGGACCGCGCCCAGTCCGGAACCGTTGAATTGCATAACGCCGGGGTGCGTGGGAACTCGCCAGCGATGCGCCTGGTGCAGGGGGTGGGCTATCTTAGCGAGGACCGGAAAGGCGAAGGGTTGACCCTCAATCTTTCGGTGGCCGACAACATGACTATCACTAAATTCTCGAGTTGTGCGCGTTTCGGCTGGCTCGACCTCGGCCGCCAACGCAGGCAGGCTGAGAAATTTGTCAGTGCCTTGAAGATCAAAACTGGGAACGTTCGCCAAGCTGTCGGCTCCTTATCTGGTGGCAATCAGCAGAAGGTGATCGTGGCGCGTCTGCTCCACCAGGATGCGGATGTGCTGCTGTTGGACGAGCCGACTCGCGGCATTGATATCGGCAGTAAAGCACAAGTTTATGAGACAATCGCGGAGTGCGCCGCGCAGAACAAGGCCGTCTTAATGGTGAGCTCGTATCTTCCTGAACTCTTTGGCATGTGTGATCGTTTGGCCGTGATGAGTCGCGGCCGGCTCTCCGAGATCAAACCAATCGAAGAATGGACCGCCGAATCTGTTTTGCAAGCCGCCATCGGTGGCGCGCAAGAAGCTGCCTAGGTATTTTGCAAAATGAAAAGTCTCTACCTCTATCTGGCAATCGGATTGACATGTTGGATCACCGCCCTGGTGCAACAGCCTGTCTCGCCTTTGAAATCTCTTGTCGAAACAGAGCAGGCCTTTTCCAAGGCCGCGGAAGTTCAGGGCACGCGCGAGGCATTTGCAGCCTTCATTGCCGATGACGGAATTTTGTATCGGCCAGCCGCGGTAAATGGTAAGCAATGGTTGAAGGAACATCCACTTCCGCCATCGTCAACGCGCAACTTGCTTGCGTGGCAACCAATCTTCGCGCGTGTTTCCCGTGCGGGTGATCTCGGCTACACCACTGGACCATGGGAGTACAAAGACAACATCAAGGATGAAAAACCCTCGGGGTACGGTAATTTTGTTACCGTTTGGAAGGTGCAACCGGACGGCACTTGGAAGTTCGTTGTGGATCTAGGCATCTCACACCCGATGTCGGCTGGACCATTAAAGATTTGGCGAGTGCCTGACAGCGAGCTTTCGGTCAATGCCGGCAAAGGGACAGTCAACGTAGAGGAGGAGCGCGCTCGGTTGCTCGAACGTGACCGCTCTTTTTCAGCAGCCGTACAAACGCAAACTGCAAGCAGTAGCTATCAAGCGTTTGCCGCTGACGACTTGCGCTACTTTAGAAATGGAAGTCTACCAGTCGTCGGTAAAAAAGCCGCCACTGAGGCCATCGCCAACAACCAGGAGCAGCTGAAATGGGAGCCCAGTGGCAGCGATGTCTCCCGCTCCGGTGATCTCGGTTACACCTACGGAACTTATGAAACGGCCGGCGGGAAAAAGGCGCGCGGCAATTACCTGCACATTTGGATGAAGCAAGGCCCAACATGGCAGTTGGTACTTGATGTCACTAATTCTCTGCCCGACTAAACCTCAGCGATTGTCTCTGCGAAACCTCAGCGTCTCTGCGTCTTCGTGGTGGCCTTAAGCCGGACACCGATTCTACTGCAGAGGCAGAGATGCTGAGGTCGCGCGGAGATTTTGAATCTCGCATGTCGTCACCAGACCAATCTAAT
>DATFRK010000893.1:0-10633 GCA_035263325.1 Pyrinomonadaceae bacterium
GTAACCAACGATCGTACTTTTACGGTGTTGAGCCTGCCTCCTTATCAGCAGTGCCCCAACGACCGAAATCTCGAAGTTTGCGGTAACGACGCTCCAATCTCTCTTCCTGACTACAACTGACAGCTTCAGCCAGGCGTTCACTCAAGGCTGAATCGATGTAGCGGGCGGTCTGATCGTAGTCGTTGTGCGCGCCTCCTTCAGGCTCGGGAATGATCTTGTCTACAATTCCCTCCTCTGCCAGGTGTTGCGCAGTCAACCGCAGTCCTTCGGCGGCGCGATCTGCTTTCGAGGAATCCTTCCAAAGAATGGCAGCACAACCTTCAGGGGTAATGACCGAATAAGTCGCGTTCTCCAGCATCAACACCTGATCGCCGACGCCAATCGCGAGCGCCCCTCCAGAACCACCCTCCCCAATTACAGTGACAATGATTGGTACTTTAATCTTGGCCATCTCGCGCAAGTTGTAGGCAATCGCTTCTGCCTGACCGCGCTCTTCAGCGTCGATGCCGGGGTAAGCGCCGGGCGTATCGATGAAAGTAAAAATAGGGCGACCAAACTTCTCACCCAGTTTCATCACCCGGAGCGCCTTACGATAGCCTTCAGGTTTCGGCATGCCGAAGTTGCGATAACTCCGCTGCTTTGTGTCGCGACCTTTCTGATGGCCCACAACGATCACCGGCAATCCGTGGAAGCGGGCCAGGCCACACACAATCGCCGGATCTTCGGCGAACCGCTTATCACCATGCAGTTCAACAAAGTCTTCAAACAACCGCTCAATCAGGTCCAGGGTGTAGGGCCGGTCAGCGTGACGCGCCAACAACACACGTTCGAATGCAGTCGTCGGCGATTCTTCAGGTTTTGCTGATCCTTCGGCTTCCTTTTTCTTCTTAGCCATTGGTTTTCGAGTTTGACCGTTTTCTGATCTGCAGGGCTGTCTCCACAGATACTATCGACCATTCTTTTCCATGCTGACAACACAACCCAGTCTTTTTAGCGCCTCTTCCAAAGCTGGGCCAGGCTTCACCCGCAAGGCAGGATTGGCTTTGACTCTAACAATCGTGCCGCCATTCACCTGCGCTTCCACAGCGACGTCCGACTCGCCAGGATGCGCACTCAGTAAACTAAGTATGGCGTCGAAAAGAGTGGCAGCGTCGTCGTGCTGCGGAGTTTGCAAGACCATGATTTCGTTGTTCTTGGTTATCACATCCAAACTCTGCACCTGCTCGACAATGATCGTCGGTGGATTATCTTCACTTAACTCCAGCCGCCCAGTCACCACTACGGCCAGGTCGTTCTGGAGCGTTGGCCCGAAGCGCCTGTAAACCTCGGGCCAGAGCACGCACTTGGTCCCGCCGGCTTCATCCTCTAAACGAAGCAACGCAAACTTGTCGCCTTTCTTTGTGGTGCGCAAGTTTAGATCAGTAATCACGCCGCCAGCGGAAACCTTAAGGCCGCTTGTCATCCCCGGAAGGTCAGAAGATTTTGCTGCCCGCAAACTTTCCAGCAACGGTAAGTGCTTCTCCAGCGGGTGACCGGTGATGTAGAAACCAAGCGCTGCTTTTTCCGCCGCCAACAGTTCCGCCTGGGTCCATCCTTTAGTCGGCGGTGGAACCTCATTGCCGATTTGATCCTCTTCCATCACAGCTCCGAAGAGGCCGGTCTGTCCCATCATCCGTTCACGCTTGGCTCGTTGAGCCCGGGAAAGAGCACCATCGATGGCGCCGTGAGCCGCGCCCCGCCATTCACTGACCGAACGACTGTCCTTGAGCGAATCAAACGCGCCGGCGCTCACCAGACTTTCGAACACTCGCTTATTCAGGGTCGCGCTTTCCACCCGTTCGGCGAAGTCATAGAACGACTTGAAAGGTCCGCTCGCCCGTGCATCGGTGATGGCGTTGACCGCCGACTGCCCCAGTCCCTTAATCGCCGTCAACCCGTACCTGATAGCTCCGCTTAAAGGAGTGAAACCTGAATTGCTTTCATTGACGTCTGGCGGCAACAAATCGATCTTCTGGGCCCGCAGTTCCTTCGAGTACTTAAACACCTTGGCCGCATCCTGAGCTTCATTGGATAGAACTGCGGCGTAAAAGTGTTCCGGGTAATGCGCCTTCAAATAGGCAGTCTGAAAAGCGAGGTAAGCGTAAGCCACACTGTGACTGCGGTTGAAACCATAATCGGAAAACTGGGCCATCAGGGAGAAGATCTTCTCGGCCTTTTCCTGCTTGATCCCACGCTCGACTGCGCCGCTGATGAACTTCTGTTCATGCACGGCCATCTCCTCGCGCTTCTTCTTTCCCATCGCGCGACGCATTAAGTCAGCCTCGCTAAGTGTATAGCCCGCCAGCTTTTGTGCCAGCTGCATAATCTGCTCCTGGTAGACAATGATGCCGTAGGTATTGTTGAGAATTTCCTTCATCTCCGGCACCAGGTACCGCACACTCTTCTTGCCGTGGTGCCGCTGAATGAATTCGTCAACCATGCCGCCATCCAAAGGACCTGGTCGATAAAGCGCATTAAGCGCCGCCAGGTCTTCAACTCCTTTAGGCTTTAGCTTGCGACAGATTTCCTGCATGCCGGAAGACTCGAATTGAAATACTGCCTCAGTTCGTCCTTCAGCAAAAACAGCCATTGCTTTATCATCGTTAAGCGCTATATCCGCCCAGTTAATCTCTTCACCAAGCAACTGCTTAATGCTCGTTAAGCAGTCATTTATAACAGTTAAAGCGGTAAGCGCTAAAAAATCCATCTTAAGCATGCCGGTCTTTTCTAAGTCCGACATGACATATTGCGTGGTGAGTTCGTCCTTTCCGGAAACGGCAATGGGAATCAGTTCCTGAAGCGGCAGCGGAGAGATGACCACTCCGGCCGCATGTACTGAGGAGTGCCGGGCGCAGCCTTCCAGGCGCTGGGCTATCTCGATGATCTCGCGGACTTGAGGATTTGTCTCAACTTCACGTTTTAGTTCAGGTACTTGTTCAAGTGCCTGAGCGATGCTCACGTTGCGACCCCGGACTGGCGGAGGAATCATTTTGGCGATTCGCTCGACCTCGGCGTACGGCACCTCGAGCGCTCGTCCAACGTCCTTGATGGCCGCCTTCGACGCCATGGTGCCAAACGTGATGATCTGGCAGACGGAGTCGCGCCCGTAGAGGTCGGCAACGTGATTAATCACTTCACCTCTGCCTCGGACACAAAAGTCGATATCGATATCGGGCAGTGAGACGCGGCCAGGGTTAAGGAAACGCTCGAAGATCAACTCGTACTGGAGCGGGTCAACGTCAGTGATCTCGAGGCAGTAGGCGACCAGGGAGCCGGCAGCTGAACCGCGACCAGGTCCGACCGGAATCGAATGCTCCTTCGCGTAACGCACGAAGTCCCAAACAATCAGAAAGTAGCCGGCGAATCCCATCTGCTTGATCATCTGGATCTCGCTGGACAGGCGGGTCTCATAATCAGAAATGGCGTGCTTCAGTTCGCCTCTTGCTAACTGGTTGTCCCAGACCATCTGACGCCGGCGTTGATAGCCGTCTCGCACTACCTTTTCGAAGTACTCATCGGGCGAGAGGCCAGCTTCAGATTGCGGAATTGGATACTGGGGCAGGTAGTTGACGTGCTCGGGAAGTTGAAGGTCGATTCGTTCCGCTATCTCAACCGTCCGGGTAAGCACCTCGGGCAGTTCGTCGCCGAAGATGCGCCACATCTCTTCGGGTGAACGCACATAGAAGTTGGGGCTGGCGTACCGCAGTCGATTGGATTCGTTGACCGTCTTGCCCGACCCGATACAGAGCAGCACGTCGTGGGCCCGGGAATCGTCTGGCGTCAGATAATGCGCATCGTTCGTGGCAACCAGGGGGACGCCAGTGCGCCTGGCCAGATCGACCAGCGGCTTCCTGATCCTTTTTTGCGCGTCGAGTCCGTGCTCCTGGATCTCCAGGAAGTAATTTCCTTTTCCCAGGATCTCCTGAAACTCGAGCGCGGCAGCAGCAGCCTCATCACACTTCTCCTGCGCCAGCATCGCCGAAGGAACTCCCGACATGCAGGCAGACAGGGCAATCAACCCCTTGCTGTGTTCGGCGAGAAGTTGTTTGTCGATCCGCGGCTTGTAGTAGAAACCTTCGGTGTAGGCCTTCGACGTCAAGCGCATCAAGTTCTGGTAACCCTCGAAATTTTGCGCCAGGAGAATCAGGTGGAAGTTTGCCTTTTCTCCGGGTGCGCCTGCAGCTCGGTCTGTGCGACTACCGCGCGTGATGTAAGTCTCACAGCCGATGATCGGTTTAACTCCGCGGCCCTTCATGGCGTTGTAGAAAGAGATAGCGCCAAACATGTTGCCGTGATCTGTCATGGCACACGCGGGCATTCCCAATTCTTCAACTCGTTTTGATAAGGGCTTGATCTGGATGGCGCCGTCTAGCAGGCTGTAGTCAGTGTGCAGATGGAGGTGTACGAATTGACGGTCCGGCATTATTCCTATTCGGGTTGTTCAAGCATGACGAACTTGCGTGAACAAGTAAATTGAGTATGTGAATGTCAACAGTATACTAGCCGCCTCAACGCTGCAACACTTCGGTCGGCCAAGGCTGTTTAATCTAAAAGAGCGTCCCTATGTGATGGATGAAGGCGGAAGGATGAAGGAGGTAGGTGGTGAATGAGTCATTCATCCTTCCGCCTTCATCATTCATCCTTCTCAGGACTTCATTCCCACTCGATCGTGGCTGGTGGCTTGGAACTGATGTCGTAAACAACCCGGTTAACACCCCTGATCTCTGACACCAATCTACCCGAGACTCGAGCCAGCAGATCAGGCGGCAAACGCGCCCAGTCAGCCGTCATGCCATCAACACTAGTGACGGCCCGAATCGCAACCACTGACTCGTAGGTTCGCTCATCACCCATGACCCCGACGGTCGACACAGGCAGCAGTACGGGGAAGGCTTGCCAGACTGAGTTATAGAGTTCGGCAAGCCGCAGTTCTTCGTCGAGAATTCGGTCAGCTGCCTGCAGCAGTCGCACCTTCTCCCTCGTTACTTCGCCCAGGATCCGCACCGCGAGTCCGGGACCGGGAAACGGATGGCGCCCGAGTATCTCTTCCGGCACTCCCAGTTCCCTGCCCATCACTCGGACTTCATCTTTGAACAACTCGCGCAGCGGTTCGATGAGTTTGAGATTCATCTTCTCCGGCAAGCCACCAACGTTGTGATGACTCTTGATCACCGCCGATGGACCACGCACTGAGACTGATTCGATGACGTCCGGATACAACGTACCCTGGACGAGGTATGAGACATCGCCCAGCTTCCGGGCTTCGGCTTCGAAGACATCGATAAAAACCTTGCCGATCCGCTTTCGTTTCTGCTCCGGATCAATTACCCCGCTGAGCGCTTCGAGAAAGAGATCGCCAGCCGGCACACCGACAATGTTCAGATTCATTCGCTGTCGCAACAATGCCAGCGTCGACTCGAATTCACCTTCGCGCAAAACGCCATTGTCAACGAAGATGCAAGTCTGACGATCACCGACAGCTCGATGGACCAGGGCCGCGGCGACCGTCGAGTCGACACCGCCGGAAAGCCCTGAGACTACTCTGCCGGTTTCCCCCAGGGTCTGGCGTATCCGGGCCACCTGGTCATCAATTACCGCCGTGGGCGACCAATCGCCACGACAACCGCAAACTAAGAAAAGAAAGTTGCGCAATACCTGGGCGCCTAAAGGTGTGTGTGCCACCTCCGGATGAAACTGTACGCCATAGATACGCTGCGATTCGTCTTCCATGGCATTCAGCGCATCGTCCGTGAGTGCTGTTACGCGAAAACCTGGCGGTACTTGAGTCACATGATCGCCATGACTCATCCAGACATCCATTTCCTCGGGCAGGCCCTGGAATAGTCGACTGGCTTTGTCGAGTATTCTGAGCCGCGCATAACCAAATTCTCTGTTGGGCGAAGCCACCACCGTCCCCCCCAGCTCTCCGGCAAACACCTGAAAGCCGTAACATATGCCGAGAATGGAACAGTTTACGGAGTTTAGTAATTCTACCTGCGGCTTGGGGGCGGCCGGATCGTAGACCGAGGATGGACCACCAGAAAGAATTACTCCCTTCGGCTTCTTCGCATTTATGGTTTCGATGCTGGTGTTATACGGCAGGATTTCACAATAAACACCCGCCTCGCGAACCCGTCGGGCGATTAGCTGCGTGTACTGAGATCCGAAGTCAAGTATTATTACTATTTCGTGCTGGACGGCGGTCAAGAAAACCTCTGGCTCGTTTTTGGTATCGAACGTGTGACGGAAGAGTTGCAGCTTATACTTTTCGAGCACGGGAACGCAAACCGGAACTCGAATGCGATTTGTTCGTATTGAACTTGAACTTATGCTTCACCTTTGTAATTTTTTTGTAAACCACCTCCGCATTCCCCTCATTCTTTCCTTCGCGTTACTGATCGGCATTGGTTTTGCTGCTCCACTATCTGGTAGCAAGACGGACACGCACCCAGCATTGCTCCTCTCGCAGCCATTGACGGTCCGCTGGCGCTACCAATCCGATACATTGAATCTGACTCCGGCGTTTGATACCGAGCGAATCTATCTCCCGATTGCCGGCGGCACGATCGTCTGTTTGAAAGCGAAGGACGGACAATTGTGCTGGCGCTCAGAGATGGGTGGCGAACTATCTGCATCTCCGATTGCCGACGAGCAAATGATCTACGTCGCGTCGGAAGTCGCTTCCGGCAGCGCTAGCACCGCCAGTCCCGGCGGTGCGTTACGAGCCCTGGGCCGCGAAGGCGGAGTGACTCAATGGATGACCCCCTTGGTCAAACCGCTCAAGGGCTCACTGGCAATTCGTGGTGAGAAGCTGTTTGCCGGTGGGGTCGATGGCCGCGCTTACGCATTTGATAAGCGCACCGGCGGAGTATTCTGGTCGATACCTTTCAGCGCTCCGTTTGGAGGCCAGCCTGTCAGCGATGGCGCCCGAGTTTACTTCGGCAGTGATGATGGCTCGATGGTGGCTCTTGAAGAGTCGACCGGCAAACTGTTATGGCGCTTCAAGACTAAGGGCGTAATTCGTGGTCCAGTCGCGGTTGGAAATGGAAGAGTATTCTTTGGTTCAGCCGATGGCTACGTCTATTGCGTCACGGCTGACAAGGGACACCTGGTTTGGCGCAGCCGGACTGGCGGTGGCGTCGAGGCAGTTACCCTGGCTGGTGATTCCCTGCTGGCGGCTTCATTAGATAACTTTGCTTATCTCTTCGACGCGAAGGGCGGGAGGATGTGGAAAAAACAGCTGCCAGGTCGCATCTCATCGCAGCCCTTAACGGTAAAGGAAGCAGCGCTATTCATGCCGCTATCGAGTTCGGTCGCAGTGGTGTTGGCTTTACGAGATGGCAAGCAAGTGAATCTCCTGGCGACAGGTGACGAGATAACTAGTTCTGCTGCTCCAGTTGTTGTTGGCGACGCCCTCATCGTAACGACCGAACATGGCATGTTGGCCTTCGCCCCGCCCAGTGCAACCAGTGCAACCACCTCAAAGCCGTCTCCTTGAGACAGCAGCCATTCTGTTTCGGTAGACGTGTTCTTCAGGATCTTACTCTCGGTGATCCTATTCCTCGGGGTTGCGTTTCAGTGATCGTGTTCTTCTCAGGATTGCCGTTTTAGGTAGTGATTATCGATGGGGGCAAACGATGAAAAGACTTCTTCTCGTTTCCGTTGCGGTTCTCTGTTTTCCTTTTCTGACGTTCACTCAGCAGCCTCGCATGCTAAGCGGCCGGAGCGGCGCGCTCGGTCAGAACAAAAAGAAGACCATCATTCGCCGCCTGAGCTATTTCAAATATCCCGTCGAACTGTCATTCGCGCTGAACGGCCAGCCCTTAAACTCGACGGAAACCGTAGCTGGACCATACCGCACCAATGATTTTGAGGCTGATGCCGATTGGCTTAACCATCTCACGATAAAAGTAAAGAATACATCGGGCAAGACGATTACCTGGATGCTCGTTAATCTTTTCTTTCCCGAAGCCACAAAAGATGGGGGCGTGGCGCTTCATCAGTTTTTTCTTGGCGTAGACCCAGATGCCCCTTTCGCGAGGCCTGAACTGCGCGTGGCGCCAAATGAAACGTTCGAAATTCCCGTAAAAGCGAAATACGAAGACCTCAGGCAATTGGTCAATGTCGTCGGATCTGGCATGGCTATAGAAAATGTCTCAAAGGTCGAAGTGGAGTTTCATGCAGCGCTTTTCAACGATGAAACACGTTTTGAGGTCGGCCTTTGGTATCGACGCGACCCGAACGACCCGCACAAGTGGATCAAGATGGATTACTGACTGAACATGTCGATGGCTTATTTGACTCTCATTGCTTCGGTTCCAAACTCTGAGATAGCAAGTTTTGAAGCAGGGGCGGTCAAGTTGATGAAGCGCCTCGTTGGGCTCCTACCGATTTGAATCGAAGTTGAAAGAAGATTAAGTGAAGAAGAAAACTGTCACGACAATACTGTTGGTTCTGTTGGCGCCGGCCTATTTTACTGCAGTCCATGCTCAAGATCCTCCGCCACCGCCACCTCCCGCTAAGGATTATTTTCCTAATACGTGGGAGCAATACTCCTTTCCGGCGGGACATTTTCGTATTCGATTTCCGCAAAAGCCCGCTGAGAGCGTATCCACGCAGGGGCGGTTTGAGATCCATTCAATAGAGTACAAGGGCTTGATCACTTATCGGGTGTCTTATGTCGATTACCAGGTTCCGATTGACGATCCCCAAAAAGTAACGGATATGCTTCAGGGACTAAAGACAGCTGCTCTGAACGCGATTCGGGAAAAGGGAGTTCGAATGGTTGCGGAGCGACAGAATGGTGTCGATGGTTATGCCGGAGCCTTTGTTCATATGGAAGTCGGAACCAAAGAGGTAATCCGTGTGCAATGGGTCGCTGCAGGTTCGTGCCTCTACACAATTAGCGCAACGAGTAGAAAGGGCAGTCCGCAGGAACTTGAGGGTAAGGATGATTTCGAGAAGATAGCAGTTGGTTTCATCGGATCCTTTCATGTCATTCCCAAGTAGAAACGAAACCTAACCGGCGCTTGCAGGGGACAGGATTGAGCGGAGGTTAACTTGAGATGTAAGGCTGAAGTTTGAATGAGTTCGCGCGCCGCTCAAGCGTTAGCTTGCTCCTTGGTATAACGACGAGGCTTTCGCTAAACTCACGAGTGAAAGGAAGTAATAATGTCAGCAGAAGACTTTCAAAAGAAAGCAGATTTTATTGTTGAGCAACAGGCCCAGTTTGCCTCAAAGATTGGGCAACTCGAGGATATCGTCGCGCGACTTGCTAAGGCCACGCTCGATCGATTTGAGGCGAGTGATAAGCGAGTTGATGAAATCGACGAGCGAATTGCGGCTCTCGTAAACTCACAAATCCAGACAGAGGAAAATGTAAAGAAGACCGATGAGCACTTGAGGAATTTGATAGCCGTCGTCGACCGTTACTTCAATGAAGGTCGCAATGGAGGAGGATCAAAGACCTGAACCTTCCTTAGCTAATGGTCTTAATCTCGGGGCACGCAATCAAACACGCGCTTGGAGTGGACTCGCCATGAGCGGGCTTCTTTGGTAAGTTCCGTGGTGGAGCGCATCAACATCACGCGGCCCGAAGCGGCGGTCTTCAGAAACGTCGTCAGTGCTTGCGGCGTTAACAACTTACTGATAGCTAAACACGTTAGGAGTAACCTATGCCAGAACTACCATCGTCCAATCCGAAGCAGTTTGTTCAAGGTGCGCCCGTACTGCATGTCTCCGATGTCCTCGCGACGGCAGCATTCTATCGAGACGTGCTCGGGTTTACGTGGGACTTTGGCGATCAATCATACGCTGTCGTCTGGCGCGACAACTCAGCGGTCCACTTCGTTAGAGACGATGCGACTCCCAGGGGCGTCCACTTATTTCAATGGGTCAAGGACGTCGATGCCTACTACCGAGAGATCGTCGATCGAGGGGCCAACATTGCAAGGGAGCCCGCAGATCAGCCCTATGGCATTCGCGAGTTTGGTCTGTCCGATGTCAATGGTGTGGGCCTCGTCTTTGGGCAGGACATCGAACACCACTGACTCATCGCTGCTGTTGTCCAACTACCCCCGGGTCGGTCCATAGTTTTAGAAAGCAGCCGCGACATGTCGGGGTTGTATCTGATGACGCAACCCGTTCCGGGTAGGAAACGATTGCCACAGTGACCCAGGGTTGAAGCAACCCTGGGCTCTGACCCGCCGCCGAACACGCGCGTGGAGCGAACCCGCCGGTGAGTGACGTTTATTCCTGGTTGCGTGGGCGAGTCGTGTTCTCATCCGTTTTCATCGCCCGTCTGATGCTGGAGTTCGAGCAGCAGCGACCGCTCTCCAGGCTTTGTCAGCGTTATCCTGTCGAGGACGGCGAATATGAAAACGCTCGCATGAACCAGGTAGGACTGTAACTATGAAACAACTCCTCATTATTGTTTGCCTGTTATTTGTCGCTCACTCCAATGCTCAAACGCCGAGCCAATCTGCTTCGTCTCCCTGGAAGAGGTATTCAGTGCGAGACGAACAGTTTTCCCTGGCCTTACCGGCTCTTCCCGCAATGCATACTTCGCATTTGTTTTTTGAGCCAACGCGAAAGT
>DATFRK010000894.1:0-3268 GCA_035263325.1 Pyrinomonadaceae bacterium
CAACTCTGGCAGCAAGCAACGTATTGCCTGACACCGTGACCTCGCGAGTGGTTTTCCGACAAAACGCAGGCGCTAATATCGCGGTCCCGCTCTCGGCGAAAGTCTCCACGGCTCTTGTATTCGTCAATATTTCCAACCCGCGTGCGGTGCCCGAGGTTCTGTTTGCGCGTAGCGGAGATGACATTACAGTGAGTTATGCTGTGTTTGATTCCAATCTCGATGTGACTCGTGCCAGATATGAATTTCTGAATGGGGGCGGCCAGGTGGTAGCCGGGCCCTTTGACATTGATCTTACTTCGTCTATTAATTCGGCGAACTTGCTCAAGGGTCAGAGCTTCATCGTTGAGCAGCGATTCACCGGGGGCAATAGTAATCCCGAAGCCATAAGTGTACGGGTAACCGTATTCGATGGAGAATCCAACGACACTAACCAGTCAACTACCTCCGCAAACTTGACTAGTGCCGCAAGTGTGCAATTGATGAACCGCGCGCGCCGGGTTACATTGTACCCGCCTAGCGTCGCGCTCAGACGGTAATACTAACGACAATCTCACTTTATCTTCAGGGTGAACCTAGTCGGTGGAGAGAAAACAATGAACTTGAGATATGCGTCAACAATGATTTGCGCAATCGTTGTTCTTACGTCCAGCCTCGCTCCTTGTCGAGTAAACGCGAGTAACTCTGGCACAGACCACCAGACGCCAATCCGATTGTATGTGAATGACCGCTTTGGCCCAATCGGCACAATCCGCAATTCACTGGCGGGAGGCGCGGTAGCGGTTGACGGACGACTGGCGCAGGACAACACACAGATCTGGGGCGGCGAGTTGATCAAAGTCATCGGTAACTCAAGAGTTGCAATCGCGGTAGACTCGATCGGCAAAATTTCTCTCTCTCCGGGCAGCTCGGCACGATTCGCCACTGCTCATGCTTCCGCCGACGAGAGCAGTTACAATATCCTGGTTGCCTATCTTGTCGCCGGCAGCGCCATCGTAAAGCTGAATCCTGAAGCGGGAGCTTACATTGAAGCCGGAAGATCATCATTCAGCGCATCACGCGGCGCGAGCTTCAATATAAAGATGGAAGAAGGTCGCGGTTTGCTCACAGACTCAACCGGCAGTGTTTACATTCAAGATCAACCGGCGCCGCAAGATGTTAACATCCGTGTTGTCGACGAACTGGGTCGACCGGTCGCATCCGGCTCGCAATTCAGCGTTAGAGCGCGAAGCACAAGACAGATCCAGGTTCAGGTGACCGATAAGAATGACAAACCCCTTCCAGATTTACCGGTCCTGTTCAGCCTCGGCGATCCTTGTCTCGGGTCGCTGGGAGTGGGAGCACTAGCTGCCGCCAGCCTGGTGCAGAAGACTGACAACCGAGGCATCGCGGCAGTGCCATTAGCAGCAGGGGCCGCCAGATGCACGGCTTCGATTACCGCTAAAATAGAGGGGACTAACGCTTCCGTTTCTATCCAGGTGAGCATCCAGGCAAACGTAGGGTTCTGGACAACTCAAAATACCGTTCTGGTGGCGGCTGGAGCCGCGGCTGCCGGAGTAGTGACGGGAGTAGTCGTGTCCAACTCGGGAAGCAGCAATAATCCGATTACGCCTGTGCCTCCGCCCGGCGTGAAACCCTGACAGCCATAAACGAGTCAAACCGTAGTCCTTACAACAACGCAGAAACAGACAACGGAGAAGCATTATGTTCATACGTCATAGATCTTGGTTGGCAATTTCGCTATTTCTTTTGCCGGTTCTGTTGATGGTGGCCGATCGGGCCGGAGCCGTACAAACTCAGGAGCGTGGCCTCAAGATCAAAGTCGGAGCAACCAACGCCGAGATGTCGTCCGGCAGAGGTGCGCCAGTAGGGCTGTGGGCAGTAGTCATTGGGGTTTCGCGCTACCAATATGGCGACCAGGATATTGACGGCAATCACATTTCGAATCTCAAACACGCTGCCGACGACGCCGAGACTATGCGCGAGTTCCTGATGAGTCCGGAAGGAGGCGGATTTCAGGACGATCATATATTTTCGCTTCAGGATGAAAACGCCACGAAAGCTAATGTCACCGCCGCTCTGGCTAAACTGAAACAGGCCAAGGCGAATGATTTCTTTGTAATCTTCATCGCGGCACACGGCGCCGTAATTCCCTACACGGATCCGAAGACCAATACGACGCGAGACGTGCCGTATTTTCTTCTCTTCGATACAGATCTTCGCGATCCGGAAAAGACCGCGATGCGAATGGAGACATTTCGCCAGACGGTCGACGTGCTCGATGCCAAAAAGGGACTGGTGCTCTCTGATACTTGCTACAGCGGCGGCGTGCAGTTGATCGGTCGCGGTGTGGACGATTCGCAGGTTGCCAACCAGCGATACCTCGACCTTATGAACAGCATCCCGGTCGGCGTCGGATTTATATCGGCTGCTCGTCAGACCGAACGATCTTACGAAAAAGATGATTTCAATCATGGTGTGTTCACATACTGTCTCGTTGAAGCATTGAGCGGCGCTGGCGACGCAAACGAAGACGGCAAAGTTACCTTCGATGAAGCCGTTCAGTATCTTGATGATCGCGTTCCCAAGATGACTAACAACAAACAACACCCGTTTGCGAACACTACTGCGGTTGAAGCGAACTATCTTGCGTTGTCTGTGGTCACCTACGCGAACCTTGCATCGAGAGGCGCCAAAGGTGCATTCGGTTTGTTGAAGATTCGAGTGCCTGACATTGACGGAGTCGATGTTGCGATTGACGACAAACCTGAAGCAACGCTCCAGAAGGGAGTGGTCAGGTCCATACGAGTTCCTGCAGGTGAGCACCGGCTTGTCTTCAAGAAGGCCAATACTGTTCGCGAGTGGCCGACCAGAATCGAAGCGGGGAAAAGCTATCCGTTTACCATTAATTTCGCGTTCAGCGAAAGCGGATCCGCTGAGGACACGCTCACTGATCCCGGCGAACAAGTGAACGTCTACCTGCCGCCCGACGTGAAGGCGCCAAGGAAGCCGAAGATCTCCTGCGTCAGGGTGTTGATCTGTTCAACAAACAGGATTATCGAAAGGCAATCGAAAAGCTCAACCAGGCAAATGATAGATTCGACGCAAAGTCGAAGGCAGAGGGGGGAAACTACGCTGAAGCCCTGGTCTACCGCGGCCGCGCGGAGCAGTCGCTTGGAATGGATAAGGAAGCGGTGAAGAGCTTCCAACGGGCGCTGCAATTGCGTCCCAGCGATTTTGAAACCAAAACTCTGTTGGCTGAAGCCCGCTT
>DATFRK010000895.1:0-3687 GCA_035263325.1 Pyrinomonadaceae bacterium
GTCCCTGAGGCAGAAATCCTGGCGGCGCTTGCAGTAGGGGATGCTTCTGCGGAAAGGTCGACGGTGACACCTGGAGCGTGGCGCGTATCGGGTAGCGCGCAGATCCTGAGAAATCTCGCGTCGGAGGGGAAGGTCTATCTGCAAGATGAAGCTTCGCAGTTATTAGCTCAGATCGTCGACCCGCAACCTTCCGAGCGCGTATTGGATTTGTGTGCTGCACCTGGAGGGAAGGCGACTCATCTGGCTGGCCTTGCCGGTGATCGGGCGATGATTGTTGCCGCTGATGTTTCCCCGCGTCGCTTGCAAACTGTGGCGAGCTCAGTAGCGCTACAGCAATTGAAAAGCGTCGAAGTGCTGCGGCTCGACGCTGGCAAACCGTTGCCCTTCACAGAAAGCTCCTTTGATCGAGTGTTAGTTGATGCGCCGTGCTCCGGTACTGGGACTCTGCGCCGTAACCCAGAAATACGTTGGCGTTTGACACCGCACGACGTTCGAGACCTTTCAGAACAGCAGCGCTTGTTTCTGAGCAACGCTGCGAAGATGGTGAAGCCTGGCGGAAAATTGGTCTATTCAACTTGTTCCGTCGAGTGGGAAGAAAATGAAGAGGTGGTCAGCAGTTTTCTACGAGACAGTGAGCATTTCAATCAAATTCCTGCCACCGTGGAAGGATCACTGCTAACCGATTCAGGGGCAGTACGAACTTGGCCCCAACACCAGGGCACAGACGGTTTTTTCATAGCGGTTTTTGAACGACGGTAAGTGTCGTTGATGCTTTCACCTACAAGAACCGACCTAATTTACCGACCTTGGGAGCGGCTTGCGACGGCTAATAGCGGGTGCTAGACTGCGCAGCTTAGTCTTGGCCTTGCGGCAGTTCCCTGAGGTATGAGACTTTTAACCCATTGAGTTTAGTTTCCAGCATCCTATCAAGCATCCGCAGAATCACGATCGTGATTCTTATCGCGATTGCTTTCCTTTTTGGGCTCGCATCAACCGTTTATCTCTCTCTCCGCAGTCCGGAAGTGACTGTGCCGAATGTAGTAGGTAAAGATCGGTTTGAGGCGGAGAAAATACTTGCTGAGGCTGAACTCAATTTTCGGGTGAGGGCTGCCAGACCTAGCAACCAGGCCAAGCCGGACACGGTTCTGTTTCAACTGCCGCGGCCCGGCGAGGTCGTGAAGGCTGGTCAGACAGTGGCCATGGATATCAGTCGGGCTGCGAAAGAAGGTGAAACTCCGGAGACAGTTAAGCCTGCTGAGGATGAGAATCCCAACACCAACACGGCAAGTAATGCAAACGAAAACAAGCCGAAGAAGCCCAAAAACAAGAATGCGAATGAGAACGTTAACGGGAATGAGAACGTAAACGCGAACACCAGCGCAAACGGAAATATCAATGTAAATAGACCGGCAAATGTGAATCGTCCGTTGCCAAACGTGAACGCGCAAGGTGCGAGTCCAACACCGCCACATAGCAACGTGAACGCTACTCCCCGTGCGAACATCAACGGCCCCGAGGACCGAAACGCGAATTCCCGACCGGTGGTTAATCAGAACTCCCGAGTTAATGCCAATCAAAACGACAACAGGCGACCGATACCACCGAAACCCAGTCCAAGCGTGCCGAACAAAGACAAACAAACTCCCTAAGTTTGGCCCTGGCGTGCATTTGAAGTGAACAGCAACAAAACTATTGATATTGCACCTTCGATCCTATCGGCTGACTTTACGCGCCTGGGCGAAGAAGTTGCTGCGGTGGAACGTGGCGGGGCCACCATCCTGCACGTCGATGTGATGGACGGTCACTTCGTGCCGAATATCACCATAGGGCTGCCGGTGGTTAAGTCGCTTGCAGCAGCCACGCGCTTACCGATTGACGCTCACCTGATGATCACGGAGCCGGGCACTTACGCCGCACAGTTTGTAAAGGCTGGGGCGAAGATGGTTTCAGTCCATGTTGAGACTGATCCGAATCTTCATAGAACCTTGATGTCGATTAAGAGTGCAGGGGCCCAGGCAGGAGTGGTACTAAATCCCGCAACCCCGTTGACGGCCATTGAAGAAGCGCTACGATTCGCTGATTATGTGCTGGTAATGTCCGTAAATCCGGGATTTGGAGGCCAGAAGTTTATTCCGGAGTCCATCGATAAAGTACGACGCCTGCGAAAATTGATCGAGGAGCGGCAACTGAATACGCGGATCGAGATTGACGGTGGCATAGACCTGACCAATGTGGAAACGGTCGTCGGCGCTGGAGCGGAGATTCTGGTAGCTGGCTCGGCTGTTTTTGGCGCGGGAAACCCTGAAAGTGCAGTGCAACAGTTACGAAATGCCACGGTTCAGTGGGTCTAATGTACGTAGAAAATAATAGGTTTTATGGCGGTTGAGCGAACCGAAAGCGGGAAAAGAGAATCCGATAGCAGGTACCCTAGCCTTTTTCCCGCGAATGCAGCTGTTTTTGGAGGTTAATTCATGAAGTCTCGCATTCTTACCTTGTTGGCCATGTGTGCCGTTTTACTTGGCTTATGCCAAGTTACCTGGGGACAACAGCAGCAGCGTCAGCGTTCCCAGACCGAGTTGTCGACGGTGCAGCGGCTGGACGTGTTGACGTCAAAACTCGAATCAATGAAACGGTCGCTCAATAGTGCGATCGCGGCCATCCCCGCGGATAAGGACCAGGATAAGAAGAATCAAGACAAGACCAAGGCAAATGCTGATGATCCGGCGGTGCGACTTAAAGGTCTGGAGAAAGAAGTCTCTTCGGTTTTGTCGGAAGTGAACGACATCCGCGCTAAGAACGACCGGGCTGAAAAGTTTGACCCTTCCACCATTGACCGTTTGGAATCATCAACAACGGAGTTAAATACGCGAGTCGATGCAGGATTGCAGTCGACGGCCAGCGCCCGCACTGCAGTGTCGGCAAACACGAGTTCCGCCAACAAAAAGAAGAAAGGAAAATTCCTGGGAATCTTTGGCGGTGGGGGCGACGATAAATATGCCGAACTGACCGGCGCGGCCGCACCCGGACGTGATCGGGTGCTGTTTGAGGAAGCAGCCAAGGAAGTTCGCAAAGGTCATCACGACACCGGGCGCCTCCTGTTTTCCACCATCATTAACACTTACCCTGATTCTGCTTTCTTGCCCCTTGCCAAATTGGCCATCGCGGACTCTTTCTATTTGGAAGGAACTACCAGTGCTTTGATCCAGGCGGCCCAGGCTTACCAGGATTGGCTGACGTTCTTTCCCACCGATCCACTGGCCGACGACGCAATGTTGAAGGTCGCGGAAGCGGAGATGAGGCAGATGGGCTTGTCAAATCGTGACATCACCCACGCCCGCAAGGCGGAGCAGAGACTGAAGGCCTTGCTGCAACAGTATCCGCAAACAAAGTTGCGGCCGACGGTTGAGAGTCGCCTCCAGGAAGTGCAGGAGAACCTGGCGATGCACAACCTGGAAATCGCGCGCTATTACTGGGACGTCAAGTACAAAACTCAAAAGGGTGGCCTTAAGGGTTCGCAATCCCGTTTGAAGGAGATTGTGGAAAAGTATCCCTGCTTCTCGTATAACGACGAGGTGTTCTTCCGGTTGGCGACAACCTACCAGCAGGAAGAAGAGCCCGATGAAGCGGCGCGTTATTACCAGAAGCTGGTTCAGGAGTTTCCGGAAAGCGAATACACAGAAAAAGCAA
>DATFRK010000896.1:0-4950 GCA_035263325.1 Pyrinomonadaceae bacterium
ATGATGATGGCGATGATAATGACGATGGCGATGATGATGATGGTGATGGACGTGCTGGTCCATTGGCCTATGTAGCCAACGCCTTCGACGGCACGGTTTCGGTCGTTAATCTCAAACAGCTGAAGGTCAAGAATGTGATTAAAGTGGGCGCGGAACCATCAGCTGTCGCTCTGTCGCCAAATGGAACAAGACTCTATGTCGCAAATTCGTCTTCAAATAATTTGATGGTCTTCGATGCCACCAAAAAGAAACCCAGGTTCATCAGCACAGTTGACCTGAGTGCTTTTGGCACCGCACCGCGGGCCATCGCGATCACTAACGACGGAGATAAAGACGATAAAGACGAGACAGTATTTGTGGCCCTTTTCTTTGCCCAGCTCCGCCCCGGGAAAACCGCCACGAACGAGACTGAGGACGACCAGCGAGAAGGTCGGGTCGTTGCGATCTCGGCAGCAACCAACAGTCTCGTCGGTCCGACCACAACGCTCCAGCCGATCCAGAATACGGGTTTCAACGCCAACGGTCGGCTATCACCTGGTCCGGGCCAGGTTCCAAATGTGCCATCGACCAATCCACAGACGTTCACAACACCCACTGGTTGTTATCCGAACCAGCTTGCGTCAATCGCCATTCACCCTACCCGCTCACTCGCATATGTAGTGAGCACCGGCGCCTCTCCTAATGGCCCGCAGCGGTTCAATGTTATGGCCCAGGGAATGGTGTCGGTTTACAACACTGGAACGAAGGTAGAAGTCTCCGGTGCCCAGACAGACCCGAGCGTACGTCGCACCGCCCCACTCAATTTGAATCAAGGAATCAACCTCGCCACGACCCCGGCGCCAAGGCTCTTCCTTACCAATCCCGTAGCCATGACCTGGCGACCGAACGGATCTGACGCCTGGGTTGTTGTGCAACATGCCGATCTGATCGTGCGCCTAACCGTTGATGGCAATGGTATCCCCACGGTGGGAGCGCCACTAGTTGCTGGTCCAAGTCAGATCACGCGGGTTGACCTGCAAGACACCGCGGGAAGTCAGATACCAGGTAAGGCGCCGCGCGGCATAGTGATCAGCAGTAATGGCAATCGTGCCTTTGTTAGCAATTTTGTCAGCCGTTCAGTCACGAGCGTTGATATCTCGACTCCAACTGCCCCAGCTATTCTGGCCACGGCTCAATCAACGGCGCTGCCGGCACCGGGAAGTTTTGCAGCCACTGCACATCTGGGCGAGGAACTGTTCTTTTCCGGGCGTGGTCCACAGGGGCGAATGTCACAAGAGGCCTGGGGCGCGTGCGTTGTATGTCACCCGAAAGGTCGCACCGATAATGTTACCTGGCAGTTCGACGCTGGACCGCGGCAAACGATTGCGCTGGACGGCATGATTAACAAGACCGATTTTCATGACCAGCGAATCCTGAACTGGAGCGCTGTGCGAGATGAGAATCAGGACTTTGAACTCAATACCAGAAATGTTTTTGGCGGTCGCGGCTTAATCGATGACGATCGACTTTTCCTCGCCCTGGGCGGGGCAAACGGCTCTACTCCGACTGACTCGTCTCTGGTTGAGCAATTTCAGCAGTTCACCGGCGCCGTTGGCACTACGAATGATCTGGCCGCTGGCGCTGCCCTACCCCCTTTAATGGGCGCTCGTCGCGACTTCGCGGTTGCAACTGCGGCTGATGATCGTGTTTTCATCATCGGCGGGAGATCAGGAGGCGGGCAAGGCGTTCTGGTAACGGGGGCGAACACAGTTCTTGAATTCAATCCCCGAACAAACACAATGACCCCTCGGAGCAACGTAGGTTTCACACCCAGGCATTCGCTGGGCGCCGCAGCGGTACGGACTAGTGATGGATTACGCATCTACGCGGTTGGGGGTTACGCAAGCACATTGGCCACCGACGCTCCAGTGGCTACGGTCGAAGAATTTAATCCCACCACAAACTCATGGCGTACAGTTGCCAGTCTGCCAACGGCGGTCGCGCAATTCGGCATTACAGTAGCTGGTGGAGTAAATACCGCCGAGCCACTGCAATTGGTGCACGTGGTATCAGGTAATACCGGTTCGGAAGGTGCTCCATCGGTCGCTAATCCAAATCCTGTGCAGCGCTTTCAGGCAGACCCCGCCGCGCCTGGAGTTTGGAGTGCGTTCAATCCCGCAGGTCTGACACTAAGACGCAACCATGGAGTGGCCACCGGAATTCGCGTGGTGGCAACTCGGGTCTTTGTTATTGGGGGCCAGGACGCAGGAGGAAATGTCCTCACAAGTGTCGAGGAGTACCAGTCTCAAAGCGTTACTCTGGTAGCCACGCCACATACTCCACTGCCGGCGGGTCGTGCGCGTTTTGGGATCGGCAGTACTCTTACCTCAAACCAGATCTACGTAATTGGCGGCCTCGATACCGCGGGCATGGACCAGGCCACCATATTTGAGTACAGCATTGGCACAAACGGACCAGCTCCAGGACCACCGGGAACACCGAGCGGTGCCTGGGTCAACCGTGGCAGTCTTTCACTCGCAAAGAGCGGACTTCAGGTTACCACCCCACCAGGTGTCACTAACTTTTTACCCGTCAGAAGTTCGGACCGTGATGCTCGTCAGGACGCGATTCTGGCCTATATTGCAGCCAACGTGCGTTCCGCTCGAGCTCCTGTTAGTAAGAACGATCCTGGGGCCGTCTCAGGAAAGCAGCTATTCCAGCAAGTAGGTCTGGTAGTACCAGGCTTTAGTTGCGAGACCTGTCATGGCGGGCCCAAGTTAACTCGATCCATAGTTGACTACACTACGCCGCCCTCTCCGGATATAGGTCTCGGGCTGGGCAATGAGCAGGTGATCGGAGCAGAATTACGACGCACCAACACTCAGCCAAATAACCCGGGACCCGTCGCCCCGCCGCAGTTTCCGGGCGTCCTGCTAAACGTCGGTACATTCACACTCGGTGGCGGCCGGACAAACGAGATTCGATCGAACCTTGCCGATATCGGTGCAGCAGCCACTCCATTGGGAGCCAATGGCTTCAATATCCCTTCATTGTTCAGCGTCTTCGAAACAGCGCCCTATTTTTACAGCGGTCTGGCGCAAACGCTGGAGGATGTTCTTAACGGATCGCAAGATGGGAACGGAGGCGTGCGGCATCACTTCGTGACCAACGCACAGCAACGAGCCGACCTAATTAGATTTCTTAACTCGATCGATCCAGTACCTAATCCTGAGGAGGTTATCGAACAACTGATCACTAAGGTTCAGGGCCTCATCAGCTCGGGAGTATTGAATCATGGCGAGGGGAACTCATTGCTGGTGAAGCTTGAAGCGGCCCAGGCCTCAATCGGCAGAGGCAATACAAACGCTGCCTTCAATCAACTGGGAGCATTCATTAACGAGGTTGAGGCTCTGGTCCGGAGTGGACGGCTTTCGGCAGACATGGGACAGATGTTGATTGACCTTGCCAACACTGCTCAAGCTGGCCTGCCTACTACGTCCCGACGGGGTCCGAAAAATAGAATGGAGGCAGACATCTCTGCGCCGGAAACAGACGTAGCTGTTGCCGAGCCGCGAGCTTTGAACTCAAGTATCCAAACAGCGGCAGCGCCCGCGACAGGCAGCGGAAAGTTCACGCTGAACCTTCCTGGGGCGTCTTCGCTTTCGTCTTATGGGCTTACGGCCCCGGTAGACGGTGCAGTGGTCTCGACCTCAGGCGTGGTGATCAAGTGGAGCCACGACATATACACGTCGACAGGAGCGGCCCTTACCATAACCGGCTACCAGATAATAATTAGCAAGGTCGCGCCGGCCGATGAGCAAGCGTCCTCGCGGCCCAACTTCGACGTTCGGGTTCGGCCTTCAGTGACGTCGTTGACGGTTCCCAGCAAGTTTCTCGAGCCTAAGACGAAATACGAACTTAAGCTGGTAGCACTGGGGATAAACGGTAAGCAAACAGTTAGCCTAATCCATTTCACCACCCAATAAGTTGGGTTGCGAATCTGGATCGACTAGACGCCCGGCAAACGCGAGCACTTGCCGGGCGTCTCCCTGTCAGGATTTTGCACGACCGGTTTTTTTGCATTTTGGGAGACTGTTTGAAGTGCTAAACTCCATCCAGCCCGAGTTTCTGAAAGCAGGTTGTCTCGAAGCAGAGGACAATTCAATGTTGAGCATTACTCTACAAACGAGAACCGGACCGGAAGAGTACCAGGTTGCCGACTTGGATGAAGTAGTATGGTGGAAGACGGAAAATGGAATAAAGGCGGTCGGTTACATGGACGTCGTTTCGGGTCAAATGAGCGAGAATGACCTGGATACCTGTCAGCTAAAACGTCCCGAGATTGTTCGTGAAATCCTCGCGCACTAACTAGCTTCGCTTTAACCCTTTGTTCCCCGTTTTTCGATCTTGGCCCACGTATCGCGCAAGCCAATGGTTCGATTGAACACCAACTCGTGCCCGGAATCGCCAGACTCCTGGTCCACGCAGTAATAACCAAGCCTTTCAAATTGATACTTAGTCCCACGCTCTGCGTCTCGCACACTCGGTTCTATCTGGCAACCGCGTAGGACCTCCAGTGATTCAGGATTCAAATTCTCGGTAAATTCGTGGCCCTCATCAACGTCGTTAGGATCCTCTTTAGCAAAAAGGTTGTCGTAGAGACGAATCTCGGCCGGTAGCGCGTGAGCCGCTGAGACCCAGTGAATAGTTGACTTCACTTTTCGACCATCAGGCGTGTTGCCGCCGCGGGTAGCCGGATCGTAAGTACAACGAAGTTCTACAATACGTCCGTCGCTGTCTTTGATGACTTCTTTGCAAGTGATCAAGTAGGCATAACGGAGGCGCACCTCGCGACCAGGGGCGAGCCGGTAGAACTGCTTCGGCGGGTCTTCCCGAAAATCATCCTCTTCAATAAAAATCGTTTTTGCAAAAGGAATCTTTCTCGTTCCCGCCGCAGCGTCTTCAGGATTG
>DATFRK010000897.1:0-11517 GCA_035263325.1 Pyrinomonadaceae bacterium
CTTAGAGTCAGGTCAGTCATACGAGTTACAGAGTGATAGATAGAGGATCGCCCAATCATGAAGAAGTATGCACTATTAACGTTCGCCGCCACTTTTGGCTTCTTATCAATTACCCTTGCCAGCACAATTCTTCCGGCTCAGCACGAAACAACCAGAGATTTTGTTCCCCCTACTGTGTTTCAGGCCGCCGGACCAAATATCGCCTCAATTCAAAGCACGGTCGATGCATATCGCGCTGAACTGGGAAACCCTGACAACCGCAATTCTGGGCCACTCGGGACCGGTCACCGCGAGATCAACTGGGATGGAGGCGGTGGGGTTGACATTACTACCGCCCCAGTGACTCCCTTCAACACCTTTCTAAACACGCGGGGGTCTCAGTTCACCACACCGGGAATCGGACTTTCGCAGGCACCGCCGTCGGGAGGACCCCAGGGCGGCCTCGCAGTGCTCTTCAACAATCCGAGCTACGGCCAAATTTTCAAGACCTTCAGTCCACTCCGCTTGTTTACCTCGGTGGGGAGCAACATCACCGACGCGTTTTTCTTTCTACCCGGCTCAAACGGAAGTACTCCCGCGACAGTTAGTGGCTTTGGCGCAGTTTTCACCGACGTAGATCAACCGGATGGGAGTGGGCCCGGCGGAAAGCACGGCAACCGCGGAGCCAGCACGCTGATGGAATTCTTCGACGTCAACGGCAAGCTGCTGTTCAGCAGTTTCGTTCCCGCTGCACCAGGTGATGGGAATCTGTCCTTCTTTGGCGTCAAATTTAACGACGCTCTGATCGCTCGCGTGCGGATCACTGCCGGAGACACTGCTCCAGGTCCGGACGACGACAGTAAAAATGACATCGTCATGATGGACGACTTTATCTATGGAGAGCCTCGCGCGCTTCCATAAAACTACCGGCGCCATTAACCGAAGTCTCTGCAGCAACAGACTTCCAAGCCGAAGAAAGACACGTGAATGCTGGCCCACAGGTAAACGCTCCGCTCATCGGTGGCCGAACAAGTTGAGAAAGTTTGCGGCTGCCCAATGGCGATTGAGCTCCATCGAGCTTTTGCTCGAGTAACCTGGATGCTGCAGAGAACCGCTGAATCTGGAAAGGATTTACGTTAGTTGAGAAGCAGCCTCCGCAATCCGCGCCCCGAGGCGCGAAAGGAATATATGAATTACAGTGCTTTTATAAATCAAGTCACGCGTCGCATCCTGCTCGTCGCGTGCACCACCGCCTTTGCTGTGGGTTTAATGGTCTCGCTGCCGCAGTTGGCCCACGCCCAAAATATTGCACCGCCGGATGTGCCCGGTGGAAAGCTTAAAGTGGAAGATGGGAACGTTCCGTTCCTGGTGGGTCACGCCACCGGTACGCAGAATTACGTTTGCCAACCTTCAGGCGGTGGTTTCAAGTTTGTACTCTTCACGCCGCAGGCCACGCTGTTCAAGGACAATGACAAGCAACTCACGACTCACTTCTTTAGTCCCAACCCGGCCGAGAATGGAATCATTCGCGCCACGTGGGAGGACTCCAAGGACACGAGCACCGTTTGGGCCAAAGTGCACCAACCCGATGGAACGCTCATCGTTGACCAGACTGCGATTGCCTGGCTTCTGCTCGATGTGGTTGGAACCCAGGGGGGAGCCGCCAGTAGCGACACGTTAACCAAGACCACTTTCATTCAGAGAGTCAACACTGTTGGAGGTATCCCACCAGCGACGGGTTGTGCGTCTTTAGCAGACGTTGGTACTCCGGCATTTGTGCCTTACCAAGCGGACTATTTCTTCTACCAGAAAGAGAAGGGACACACCAACAATTAGGCTTTGTGAGCAAGGGGGGCCGGGGAGATACCGGACGGCCCAAACTGTCCGGTACTCCTTATCAATTAGTCAGAGTCGTCGAACCAGGGAAGTGCTCAGCAAGTAGTTCGCAGTCTTCATATGAAATGGGAAGTAGATGAACAAATTCAAGAGCTATCTTTCGGTTAACCATAACGACCAATTACCGGGGGGAAGCGGGTTCCCGCGTCCAATAGACAATGGCAACGCGCCATTGAATTGGGCGCGGAACTCGCTTTAGTGAGCGTGAGGGGGTAAGGCTTGCGCCGTGCGTGAGAAGACTCGCTGCGCTCGCCCAAACGTGCAATGCGCACCCGCAGGTCTTGCCCCTCATGGTCCAACCAGGTGGGAAAGTGCCACCCTGGCTGCAATGAATCGACTCGCCAGACACTTCAAAAAAAAGAGACAAAAATGAATGCTGAAGATCACCAGAGTTGAGTCGTTGAGTCAGGAGATTACGCTGCAGTTGGATGGTTCGGTCACAGGCCAATGGGTTGTGTTACTCCGTGAGCACGCTGGGGCGGCACTGAAAGAAGGAGTCGGCCTTACGCTTGATTTAAAAAACATTTCCTTCATCGACTGTGAAGGACTGGCGGTTATCAGGAGTCTTATCGACTGCGGCGCGCTACAGGTAAACGCTCCGCTCTTTGTAGCTGAACAGATCAAGAAGTGCGAGGGCGATTGAGTTTAGAGCGAGTAGTGCTGGTTATTCCTTCCACGTTGGGCTGACTCAAAGTCAAATACCACCAACGCAGATACCACCGGCTTCAGCCGGGTGGTACTTCAATTTCAACCTGGTCATCGCCCGAATGAGGGGAAGATACCACCGACTTTAGTCGGTTGGAGCTTCAACTTCTGCCATTTTTCGTTTCCGAAGAGGCCGAAATTGAAGCTCCACCCGACTAAAGTCGGTGGTATCTGCAAGAGAGAATTCAGAGTTCTTTGAATAGGTTGAAACTGAAAGACCACCCGGCTGAAGCCGGTGGTATCTCCCTTCATTCGGGCAAGCCCTGACTAGGTTGAAACTGAAAGACCACCCGGCTGAAGTCGGTGGTATCTCCTCTCATTCGGGCAAGCCCTGACCAGGTTGAAACTGAAGGACCACCCGGCTGAAGCCGGTGGATCATTCAAGTCAACGGAAAGCCTCAAAGAGACGCGAGAAGGCGAAGTCGGCCTGCGCGATCCCGCTGCATGTTGCCGAGGCGAAACCAGCGTTCGGACACCCGCCGTTGTCCCGTGATACGGACCACAAAGACAGTCGCGTGACATAGCTGTTCGCATTAGCAAAGTCCAACAGCATTTGCGCGTCGCTCAGTTTAAAGATCTCGGTGTTCGTGTCATTCACGCCAATCATCGGCGTCACACCAACTGAAGCACTCAAACCGGCTGATTGTATTTGCGTGTGAACGTTCTGGGCCGCCTGCGTGGCACTGAGTCCCATCTGGCCACCGTTGTCGTTAGACGACCCGTAATCCATCGCCATGACGTTTACTACCGCGACCGGTGTCCTGTTCCGCGCAATGCTCTGCAACACGTTGAAGCCGCTCGGAATCAAACCAGTCGGCAACACCGGCAGAGTGAAGTGGATCTTCAGACCGGGATTGGCTGCGGCCAGACTCACTAAAGCCTGGTTGCGCAGATCTACCGAGTTCACTCCGTCTGATCTCACCGGACTATCTACTGCCGGTCCTTCGATATCGAAGTCCAATGCCAACGGATGATACTTGTTGATGACTGCCTGGTAGGCGGCCTGGACCTGGGCCGCGGTGCGACAGGCGGTACTATGGGCCAACTCGGTACCGAAGGCGCCGCCAAACGAAACTATGACGTCGCCACCGGCGTTGCGCACACCCTGGACCAAGGCTGACATGGTGGTCCCATTAGGCAGCGTATCGTTCGGTAAAGTTTGTCCCAGACCTCCCCACTGAGGCGCGCAACTGCCATTGTCAACAATGAACCCCAGGGTAAAAAACTGGATGCCCGACTGTTGTTGAATGGTCAGCAGTTGAGAACTATTCCCGAGACCCATATCGATATAGGGCGCGAAGAGCTTTGTGCCTCCACCGCCTGTGCCGGTACCCGTCGTTACGTTGAGTGCTGAACTTTGAGGCCCGGTCCCGGCGCCGTTAGTGGCCGCGACTCGGAAGGTAAATGTAGTCTGAGGGGTTAAGCTCGTGACGACAAAGAAGGTGCCGCTACTAGTCCCCACAGCGGTGCCGTTCTTGAAGATAGTGTAACTGGTGATCGCACAATTGGAGCCGACACTGGGAGCGGTCCAACTAAGGTTGGTGCTGGTGCCAGTGGTGTTGGAGGCAACGAGTCCGGTCGGCGCGCCCGGTGCAGTTGTGCAAGCGGCACATGGTCCCTGCGACGTCCAGGGCTGGCCACTCCCTGGTCCACCATTGTGAGTCGTTGGGTTATCGCCCTGGGTCCAGAAGTTTGCCAGGTAGTTCACTCCATTGACGCTGGCCTTCATCCCTGCCGTGTAGACCTGGGTGGAAACCCAAACGTCTGCGCAGCCCGATCCTCCGCCTCCCGCGGTAGTGGTCACGCTGATCGCCGCACTCTGTACGGACGTCCCGAATGAGTCGTTAGCGGCAACTCTGAAGCTGAAAGTGGTGGAAGCTGTTAGACCAGAAACTTGAAAGCCGGTGGTAGTGGAATTGCCAATCACGGCGCCATTCTGAAAGATTGTGTAACTGGTCACGGTGCAGCCGGCGGCTACACCGGCGGCGGTCCAATTTAGAGTTGTGCTGGTGCTGGTGGTTGACGAAGCGGTAAGTCCGGTCGGTGCGCTCGGGACAGATGAACAACCGCCACCTCCGCCTCCGGCGACGAGTTGCCATAAGGCCGGAACATTGGGCGGTTCCCAACCCACCTGGGACGTGTGACCCTGGATACATTTGAAAGTTTGTCCATTGAAGGTGACCAACTGATTGACGGTGTAGGTGTGATTAGGCTGCCAGGCGGGGGGTGTTTGAGCCGGGGTGGTAGTGGAAAGGAAGAGGACCAAGAGCAGAGCTAGACTGCTCAAAACCGCTACAGATCTTGGCTTCATTTTGAAACTCCTTTGAGTGGTGAAAGAAAACTCAGGGCGGTTCCGGTGGGAGGGAGATGAGTTGTATAGCCTTCAGCGAAAGTTGTCAATAAAAGTAGTGGGTTATTTACTGCCGCACAGAAGCCCTGGTGGAGTTGAGTGAATCTAGGAGACTTTTGGTCCTCCGGCCTCGTGCTCAGTTGCAGCTACAAGCTTGCGCAGGCTCTGGTAATCTACAGTCCAACCTGCGTAGGCGGCGGCGAGTCCAATGACGCCTCCTTCGCCGCTGAAGATTCCTTTGTCCTGCAAGAAATTGGCGCCGCGCTCCCAGGCTTCCAGGAACCTTGATTCGTTTCCATCCCTGGTTACGGCGAACAACGCTTCACTACACCAGCGAGCGGAGTTAAGTACGTCGGTCTCACCCATCAACTCCAAAGCCAATTGCTCGAGAGCGGGCTTGCGCATTGGTCCAAAGCGACTCAAATGCTCGGCGATCGTCTCGGAGAAAGCACAATCGACCGCAATACCCGGAGGAAAATGCGGGAGACGCGGCAGCGATCTGAGGCGTGAGTCGGCATCGCAGAAGATGGCGGTGTCAAACTCAGCGAGAGCCGCCTGCAAAACAAAACGCTTATCGTGATAAGCGGGCTCGCCGTCTATGTGTCCCTGCTCGGGCCGGTGCTGCACGTCTATCGCCATTGGACCGGTGGGCGCGTGTCGAATTGCACGCACTGGCAGATCGGCAAAGTCATTCGGCTCATCCGTTAGTACGATCCAGTTCACGCCGGGAACGTCAGTCAGCAAGAGTCTGGCGCGCCGACGATAAGGCGGATGAATAGCCAGCGTGCAGAAGCAAGCGTTGCGTCGGCGAGTCCGCAGGCGATTCAAGAAGCGCTTCAGCATGGTGCTGGTGATGCTATTGCAGAACTCGAGCCTGCAGCAACAAAGTTATGGTTGGCTTGACTAGCTCTTATCGCTAGTGGTTCATCACAGTCGGTCGGTCGGTAATGGTTTTGCATTTTCTTCCATATGACTATAGGACCATGAGTGGGATCAAAATCTTGACATTCCGCGGATACAGTTCTAAGGTTCGCGTCAAGTAAAGATTCCAGGTGATGGGCGAGCCTCCCCCTTTCTGTATCTCGCTGTCACCGCCGACGGATTGAACCAACTTTCTTCCCGCGGAGTGATACCTCGCTTCCTGCCGCGAAGATACCCTGGGGTAAATCTGGCCCAGCTGATTGCCCCGAAAGCCCAGACCTTCGAGTGGGATGTCTTAAGGATGTCCAATCTCGCCTTACCAGTAAATCTCTATGATCAAACAACCGCTGCACTCAAAGCTCCTCAGTCTTTCGACTCGTCTGCTTACTGACACGCCCAAACGTCAAAGCGAGGTCCAACGTTTAAATCAACTGCTCTCCCGGTCGTTACTGGCCGAGGACATTTCGAGTTTACAGACCAGCGAGGCCCCTAACCTGTTTGCCAGCGAACCTGAAACAGCTGTCGTCGCTGCAGAAGCGCGGGCTGCCGAACAACCGGAGTTTCGCGCGGTGCTGCGTGAAGTGCCCGTGCAAAGCACGCGGGTTCGCGCTTCACTCCCGCAATGGGCAGCAGGAGCTGCGATCGATCGCACAATTGGACCAGTAACTACCGCCGATGGACGCCAGCTTTGGTTCGACTTCCTCAAAATTGAAAAGCTTGTCGCTCTGTACATTCAGAACAGAGCAAACCCCTCGCTGTTATTCAACGTTCGCTCGGGAATCTTCATCAGTCCACTCCTGCCACTCGGCGCCTCCCCATCGACTACTTACCGGCTGGGCGCGGGCTCGATCTGGATCGACTCGGGGATCTTTGCGCCCGGGCCACCGGCAGGTTTTTTCACCGGGTTAACGATTCGCGGTGGACTTATAACGTTAAGTGCGGACCCGCAAACGATCAACGACAAGTTAACGATTGCGCCAAACACTGTCGTGACTGTTGAACTCGATCTGCAGCAACCTCAAGTCAATGCTGATCCGACAAGTCCGTTCGGCGTTGACGCACGCGATTCGTCGGTTAATTTGCCTGAGCGATTAGTGTTTCGCTTTTCCGGCGGCGGCAGCAGTTTCAGCGAAATCTCGCGTGCCCGTTGGGACGTTTTTGGTCACCAGGCATCGTTCGAATGGGACCGGGCCGGTTTTGGCAGCTACGACGAGGCAATCCAACGCGTTTTGCTTCCTTTTTCCTGTTCCGAGCGCCGGTTCACAGTTCGTTCCTCCCGGTCAGTCCTGAACAGACTTGCCGGCGAGACGCGGATCACACGAAGTGCCTGGGCGTTGCCCGCCGCGCCGATCGACATCGCCAATCCGACTCCAGCAGCCGGCGTCGGTGCGTTGCTAGTGATTGGTGGCCAGGGCCTATCCACTGTATGGAGGGGATTGACTGACGGTGAAATCAATTCAACCCAACCTTACGTGATGGCTGAGCCGGGCCGGCTAAGCGTCGCGGATCAAAAAGGGAGCAATGCTTTTGCCCACCAGCAATTCCGGTTGTGGAAAGATGAGCTAAACAAATTCGGCACCAGCGTCGATCTCCGCTTCGCCGCGCTCACACCGTTTCTCTATTTCACATTGGCGGAGGGAACCGAAGCCGTAATGGTGTCAGGTAATATGGACATCAAGATAGATCGACCGGTTACGGTTACCGGTGAAGTGCCGCCGATTCGCTCAAAGAACTCTTTAATGATCCAATCAGGGAACAAAGCGGGGCGTTTCATTTCCCTGTTTGACGACAACATCGTTTCTGACAACGTCGACCTGACGAAGAAACTAGCAGCAATTCCGAAACCAATATCGTTGGCCCTGCGCAATGCACTCTTCAAGGTCTCGCCAGTCAATGGGTGCGTTCTCTTCGGCAATTTGAACGACGACTACACCCACGTCACCAATGGCTTTCTGTATCTGACGTTCGGGATGTACGCCTACGTGCCGACGCTACCCGATCCGTATGCAGCAAATCTCGGCGTTTTGCAGAGACAGTTTCGGGCGCAGGACACCGCAAGGTTTTCGGTTTCACGAGGGGCCGGCGTTTCAATGTGGCTGGTCTGCCTGGTCACCTGGCAGCCGACAAACCTGCCTGCGAACGATCCGAACGACAAAGTAGAAGTCTCCTTTAATTTTGCTCCCCTACAGAATCAGTTTCAGCCGTTCCCCGACCCGCCAAAAGTTGATGCGATGCAGGCGTTGATGCTTGATGCTGCGGGGGCCGCTGCCGTCGCCAAAGACGAGCCCGATCTCTCGGAGGATCACGTTCCCGGCGAGGTTGAAGAAGGAGCAAAGGACGTTCCCGAAAAGCCGTTGGATGACTATGGCGACCAATGGACCCAGCGCACCAGGTTTTATGGAGACGACGCGTTCGCGCTACTTGATGTGAGCACGAATGCTGATTTGTTCGGAATTAGTTTTGGAACATTTGGCGATCGCCGCCTGATGATGATTCGTACTCACGGCGTCGTCGATGCCAACGCGCAAGACTCGACAAGTGGCTTTCCCCTGCGGGCAAAGGGAATGGACGTCGTGAGTCAAGGCGCGAATGTGCGCGTCTTCACCGTACCGCAAATCTCCTGGGAGCCGGTCTTTAATTTGACTCCGCCGCCCCCGAAAGTGCTTGGTGATCCATCCTTCGGGTTCAATTACTATCCGGATGATGGTGGTCCAACCAGGATATTGAATGCGAGCAGTGATCAAGTGGCACTGGCGCCCATCCCGCTCACAGACTTTCTCGTCAATAGTTTTGCAACCGTCAACGACTTCGCCGCAGTGGCTTTGTTTACGCTGCCCTGGGGACTGCGGGCGCTGGCTTTACTCAAAAAACAATTCAAGTTGGGTTCGCTAGTCCAGGAAGGAACGAGCCTCTCCTACGAACGGAAAGACTTCGATGACCAGCTTACTGGAGCGCGCCAGTTGGAGCTCGAAGCGGGGGAATCGTCTGTTAAGGGCGAGAGCAACCTGTTCGTCGGCTGCACCGTGCAGGACAGAAACGTGTTGGAGTTGGATGGGACCGATCACCACAACAGCACCCTCGGGCGTAGCGTCACTAAAATCTTCAATCGCGAATTCATGCCCCGGGGAATGGGCGACATCTTTCGCCAACGCGGTGTGCCGCTAACGCAGATCAGTCTCAGTGGTTACGGAGCAACTACGTTTAGCCATTGGGTGAATCCGAAGGCGACGATCGCCGCCACCAGTCAAACTAAGTTTGACGTGATGCTGGGACGCTGTGCGCACGAAGTTATCCAGGTCAAAAGCATCATGTATCCCTGGGGCATCCGCGTCGTTCGCACGATCACCCTGACAAGAACAAACACAAACTACGTGTATCGATACGACAGTGGCTGGCAACCAGAAAGCGATGGCAAGTTTGATTTCTCCTACTATGCAAACGAGCAATCGGGTACCAAGCTGGTGCCGGTGCCCAGGGAGACGCCTTACGAGATCCATCCGGGCGTCGTTAAAGGTCTATTCTTTGTTAGAGACATCAGAGAGACAGGTGAGATCAAACCATTCCAGGGGAAGCTTACGTTCGAACCGGGCGACAAGGTCCTGGATGAAGTTGATGGGCAGGAATATACCTTTCCCCTAACGCCGGCAGACATTGCTAAAGGCGCTACGTTGCCGCCTGAGTATGAGCTGCAACCCGTCTATTTCACTGCAGACGTGGAGATCGAGAATCCGGTCACTGGCTTTGTGACCAAACAGGTTGCGGGAGTCGATAAAAAGCTGGTTCCTTCCAAAGGCATCCTCGGTTTTGTGCAGCTGGCGCCGCGGGGGATGCCGATCCCGATCAAGACATTTCGCGACTTAATCAACAGCCAGATGGGATCCATTGGTGGCCCTGTCGACACGCTGATCCACATCGGTGACAGCGATCAGGAGATGAGGCTGCATCGATTTGATCTCAACAACTCATTTGATCTGAGCGGGAAGAACGTGTTTGCCGCAGCCGGCCGCGGTAACGTGATCCTGCCGAAAGATGGTTCATGGAGCTTAGTGAAACATGAGAGTGGCAGTGGCAACGTTAGTCCTGTGCCACAGGATTTGAGTGTGCCATTGATCCGTGCAGGCAGACTAAGGAAGCCGAAAACAATCTTCCTCCTGCCCGGATTGAAGTTGGGCGACATCGCAAATCAAGTAAGACTGGATCGCGATCTGGTACTGGACCTGGACCCAAATACGCAGCTACTGCGAATTGCGAATCCTACGGAACTATTACGTAACCCGGTTCCGGAAACTATCAATTACGGATTTCTGCACAGCACCGACACGCAGAAGGCCCTGTTTCTGACGCCTGCGTATCGCACTGTCACGCCTGGCAATCTACCAAAGACACTACTGAGTCGAACACCGCCCCTGTTTGCTGACGCGTTTCGTCTAGTCAACTCAAAAGCGGTGTTTCCCAATATCAAGGATGCCTTCACCAATTTCGGCGAGGCTATCGCGTTGATCACCGACACTGCGGGAAACGGTCAATTCAAGGACAGCGGTTTGAAGGATGCGGGAAAGGCTGCGCTCGAGATCATGAAGGTGCAAAAAGCGCAGGAGGCTCAATACCAACTCGCGAAGCAAGCAGAAGCATTTCCGCTGCCTGATAAGTGGGACCTGATCAATGTTGGTGGTTCTTTCCGGATCTACATCGATTACCAGGGCGCTACCAATCCCGGCAGACTCAACTTCAATATCGACTCTGTTGCCGGAGTTGCGTCGATCGCCGACGCCTGGCGCAGCCGCATGAGCAACGTCGCGATCAAAGTTGATCTTGGTCCATTTCAACCATTGCTGACGATCAAAGGGAATTGGGATGCGCGCAAAGGGTCTGAGGCCAGCTTTGGCGGCGGCCTGGGAGACGATGTTCCCCGTCCGGAGATAGTCCTCTCCGAAAAACTTGAGAAAGTGATGTGGATACTGGAAATCCTCCAGGATCTTTCAGGAGAGAATTACGGGGACGCGGTGCGCAAAGGAGTGCGGTTGGCAATGAGTAATAAAGCCGGCTCCTGGGAATACAAGTTTGAAGCCGCAAAAGAAATACCGGTCTTACGCTTTCCGCCGGGCCCGCTTTACGACTCGCCGCAAACTCCTTTCAAACTGGAAGCCGGTCTCAAACTCGGCGCTTACTTCAACGCCGCACTCCAGATCGAAACTGATAAGAAGCAGGTGCTCCCTTCGGCTGGCGCATACTTTGGTTTCTACGGCCGGGTATCAGTGATGTGCGTTTCGCTTGAACTGGCCACGATCTACGCAGTGGGCCAGGCGAATCTCGATTTCGGCGCTGATACAAAAGTGGGACCGTTTCTGCGAATGAAATTCGGGTTTGGCGCGCAGATCGTAGTTGGTCTTCCGGTGATTGCCAACGTGAGCGTGCTCTACATGGTGGGCATCGAAATCTATCTCGATCAAAACACCCTGGAGGTAAGTGCGTTTCTACTCTTCTCCGGACACGCTGACATACTCTCAGGTTTAGTCTCCGTCACGATCACAATCGAAGCAAAGGGAACGATTGTCAGAGACAACGCGAACTCGACGAGTCTCGCCGCCCAGGTCACCTTTGGCCTTGATATCACTGTGTTCTGGGTGATCGATATCCATTTCGAGGAATCATGGGGCGAGCGAAGA
>DATFRK010000898.1:0-4721 GCA_035263325.1 Pyrinomonadaceae bacterium
CGATGTTCGTGGCTACTATAGGAGTTCGCTCCCCCGTGTATGGCGGACCGGGCAGCATGGTGCCGATGAAGTTAGGGAAAGACGAGGCTGGCGGAAGTATGGGAAACGGATGTTGCAGACTGGATCCTGCATTGGCAGCGCCGATCAAATTCTTGAAGAACTGGAAGGGAGGATTGAAGCCCAGGGCGGTGGCAGCTCCAAGGAAGTTGACGCGGTTAGCATAAATTCCATAGCCAGTTCTGACTACGAGGTCTCTTGATTCAAAGGGCCGCCACGCCATGCCTATACGAGGTTGGAGATGCAATTGTATCGGGTCGTTGACAAGCCTCGAGTTTTTCCGAGGAAACCCGACAGGAACATCCCCATGGTAATTGTCCGGCAGCACGAATCCCGAAGTGACGGGGTCAGTAAAACCACCGACCGGTGGTCGAATGTAGAACTCCGGATAGAAGTTGGCCAGCCTGCCGTACGCTTCGTCCTGCTGGCCGTTCACCTCAAGGCGCAGTCCCAAATTTATATTGAGAGCCCGCGAGATCCTCCAATCATCGACTCCGAAAAAATGGGCCGCACTTGTGCGCAGTCCGATGTGTGGGACGGTGGCAGCGCTCAGTTCCACGAAAACATTGGAGAGCGGTGTGCCATTGCCACCTGTGTTGAGGGGCCCTGCTGGCAAGCCAAGCAGAAAATCGGGAAAGGAGAGGAAGATGAGTGATCCGTCCGTAGCATCGGGGCCCAGGTTGAATTGATTCCGGAATATCTCAGATCCAAAACGGAGGCTTTGCCTACCTCGCGCCAACGACACTGTATCGGAAAAATAGAAATTGTTGTTCGCCGTTTCATTCTTATCATTTAGTGCGTTTCCAACCTGGAAAGCTCCCAGTATCTGCATGTGTGGCAGGCTTCTCACTTGCGGATCGCCGATACGGCTTATACCCACCGCTTGCGCCGTTAGCGGACTCGGAGCAGAGCTTCGACTAGAGATGCGGGAATAGCCTGCGCGGAACTGATTGACGGTCTGCGGGGAGAAGATGTGAGTGTACGAAATGGACAAATTTCGGTTGCCGAAGTTACGAAGGGCAGGGAACCCGGGGACGGTGGCGCCCGAGAACGGCACATCTTGATCCGAGTTTGAAAAGAAGAACTTCGCCGATAGCTGATCAGCCTTGCGCAGATTCACATCGAGGTTGGTATTGAACTGGTCTTCCTCGTAGTGTCCTGGCAAGACAGCCGTGTAATTGATACCTGTGCTCGCAATTTGCGGACTCGGGATCACAAATGATCCATCCGGGTTCTTCGCGTTCAATAAGTTGAGCGCAACTGGATTGATGTTCGATCCATCCGGAGCGATCGCTACACCTCCAAAAAGTCCGGTTTGACCACCAAAGATCGTTCCCAGGGAAGCTGGCGTGCGCACCAGCGGAATCGGAGGCAGAGTCTGTGATTGCACACTGCTGGTGAGCGACGCCGCATTCACGTCCCGCGTGGCCTGGTAAGAAACGAAGAAAAAAGCCCGCTTCCTGGACCAGGGTAAAGGACCACCAAAAGTGCCACCGGGTTGTTGGCGACGAAATTCTGCTCTCGGTACTCCCGTCGCATTGGCAAAAAAGTTGTTCGCGTTCAAGGCTTCGTTGCGACCAAAGTAATAAGCATTCCCGTGAAACTGAGCCATGCCCGACCTGGTCTCAACTACGACGTTTGCGCCGCCCCCTCGGCCATATTGAGCGTCATAGAGTGAGTTCTGAACTTTGAACTCCTGGATCGTATCGGGCGCGGGAATCGCCAACCCGCCGCCACTGAAATTAGTGGTCTCCGTCATATTGGCGCCGTAGCTGTTTGCGTCCACGCCGTTCAAGATGAAGTTGTTGTCACCACTGCGGGCGCCGTTCGCGCGAATCTCCTGGCTCCCGGCTCCCAGTTGTGTTGCATCCACAACATCCGTGTTCGTCCCAGCCGTCAGACCGAGAATCTGGGTGTAGTTTCGGTTGACGAGTGGCAGGGTCACTATCGTTCCTCGATCGATTATCCTTCCGAGTGCGGCGTTGTCGGTTTGCAGCAGTGGAGCTTTGACTACAACTTCCTCTTTCACGTCTTTGACCCTAAGCTGTGTGCGGATACTCCTCACTTCGGTAATATGAATCATTACCTCCCGCATCACGAGCGGCGAAAAGCCCGCCGCGTCTACTGTCAGCTCATACTCACCCGCCGCAAGAAAGGCAAACCGGTATAACCCGTCCTGATCGGTGACGGCCGTCAGCGTCTCCTTGGTTCCATAGTTACGCAAGGTGATATTTGCGTTCTGAATAATTGCGCCGCTCGAATCGGTAACCGTGCCAGTCAACGCACCGGTCGATGCCGTTTGAGCGTAAACGTCCAACGAGTTGACGATAAGATGGTGACAGAGGAGCAAGCCCAAGACCCCAGAGACCTGAATAAACATATGGAGCTTTTTATGCACGACGCAGCACCGTTCCCTTTAGTCTTCGGTCATGACTTACGACTCAGGTTCAGTTGGTAAAGTGAAGTGGAAGCTTGCGCCAGGTCCATCGTTCACAGTCGCCCAAAGTCGACCGCGGTGCGACTCGATTATTGTGCGGCTGATCGCTAGGCCCATACCCGTGCCTCCAGGCTTCGTAGTGACAAACGCATCGAAGATTTCTTCGATCTTCTCAGCGGGTACTCCAGGTCCGGTATCACTAACTGACACTACCACTCCTCTGTTATCGAGTTGTGTCCTTATTTTAAGCTCGCCTCCTTGCACACTCATCGCCTCAATCCCGTTCTGCATTAAGTTCATCAACACCTGTTGCAACAACACTCGATCGGCACGCACAGAAGGTAGATCCGCAGCGCGCTCCGTACGCATCACCACCGAATGACTGTCAGCCTCGCTGCGAAGGAGCACCAGCATCTCCGCTACGACATCATTGACAGAGACCATCTCTCGCTCCGGAGAGACCTCCTTCTTGTAGAAGGACTTCAAATGGCTAATGATGTCGGCTGCCCGTTTTCCATCTTCCTCGATTCGCGTCGCCGCGGCTCGTGCCCTCTCCACGTCCGGTTGATCCCGGTTCAGCCACCGCAGACACGCACCTGCGCTAGTGATCGCAGCCGCGATAGGCTGATTGATCTCGTGAGCGATCGACGCAGTCAGAGCGCTTAGCGTTGTCACCCGCGCCATGTGGGCTAGTTCAGAACGAGCACTCGTGAGAGCTTCTTCGGCAGCCTTGCTTTCCGTCACATCTTGAAAGGCTCCGATGAACAAAGGCCGACCTGCAATTTGCTCCATGACACGGGCCATGCCACGCACATGCTTCACGCCTTGGGAAGTGACGATGCGGAATACGAAGTCGACGTTAATACCCTGCATGCCACGTGCGAGCACGTCGTCGAACGAGAGCAAGTCTTCGGGGTAAACTCTGTCCCGTATCAGCTGCGTAGACAACTTAGTACCAGGATCGAACTCAAAAATGCGGTACGCCTCCTCGGACCAGTTGTGATCATCAACCAACAAATCCGTGATAAAGCTACCTGTCTTACTTAGCTGCTGGGCTTCGCTGAGACGAAGATAGGCTTGCTCGACTTGTGCCTCTGCTCGCTTACCCTCGTCAATGTCGGTAAGCAAGACGTACCAGCGCACAACGTTGCCCTCATCATCATGCACGCATCGCCCACTCACACGAAACCAGCGGTATTCACCGTCGGCGCGTCGAAGACGCTGGTCAAACTGGTACGGTTTCTCGGTCTCGATGGAGTGGGTCCACAAAGCTAGAGCGCGAGAAAGGTCGTCTGGGTGAATAGCGTCATTGGTACGCCAGTCCTTCAGTTCCTCAAGACTTTTGCCGAAGTAATCTAAAACTTGTTGGTTAACGAATTCGACTTCGCCTCTTGGCGTGGCAGTCATGATTTGACCGTCAATGCTATCGACCATCAAGTGAGCCCTCTCCTCACTCTGGCGCAACGCCTCCTCAGCCCGTTTCCGATCGTCGATGTCGGTAGCGGCCACATACCATCGATCGATCTTTCCCTGATCGTCGACAAGCGGATTGTAGCGAGCGAGGAACCAGCGGTATTTCCCGTCTTTTCCCCGCACGCGATATTCACTTTCAAAAGGCACAGGGGTTAAGAGTGCATGTGCACGTTGCTCTCGGCTGCGTTCGTCCGCATCGTCTGGATGCCAAACTCGGGTGCGATAGTCTTCTTGCTGTACATCCTCTAAGGTGAGTCCGGTGTATTCCAAGACTCCCGGACTGACGTACAGCACAGATCCGTCGGGGCGCAAGACGTGGATTAGGGTGGGGATCGTATCAATGACCTGGCGAAGGTTACGCTCGCTTAACTGTAGAGCTGCTTCAGTTCGTTTACGATCCTCTATGTCGGTGACCAGAGTATTCCATTGGAGGATTTGCCCGTTGCGGTTACGCAGGGGAATCCCGCGTGCCTGAAACCAGCGGTATACGCCATCGGACCTGCAGAGCCGATACTCAAAATCAAATGGCTGGCCCGTCGAGATTGCATTGCCAAAAACTTCGATAGTGTGAGCAAGATCGTCAGGGTGAACGATATCGGTTGTTCTCCACTTCCCTACGTCTTCCTGCGTCCTGCCTAGATACTGCAGAAATGTCCGATTGAAGATCTCGGGTGTGCCGTCCGGCGAAAGGCGACAAACGAAGCCGGGCATGTTGTCCAGGAGTGAGCGCGCATCAAGTTCTCTGGCCCGCAGG
>DATFRK010000899.1:0-9894 GCA_035263325.1 Pyrinomonadaceae bacterium
CAACCGGCCGAGACGACTACTAATAATGCCAGTAACAAAGCGCTATTGATTCGCAGCAGGTTCGCTCTCATATGGCCTCCTACGGAGTCGGCTCAATCGTGAATTCGATGGCAAGCTTTTCGTTGCCCGGATCGAGCGTGGGCTGTACGGCCCCTTCCGACTCCCTGAATTCAACCACCCAGGTCAACAGGTCTGTTGTGGCTGAGTCGCCAAGGAATGCTGGCGTTGCCGGCACCGATTCACCTTGACCACCAATGGCGCGGCGACACCTGGTCAAATCGAAGTCACCATCTGCTTTCGACGTGTCGACATAGCACTGATTTCCATCGGGGCCAAACACGGTTGCCCCGGTGACAAAATTAGAGATGAAAACCAGGCGTGACGGTAAAACCGGAATCGCATCCATCACCGTTCTGCCTTTAACAGGCAGTATCTGTTTCGTAACCTTCAAAATTCTCACCTTGGAGATATGCAGGTGTGTGCTGAAGTTGTCTTCCAGGCCGTCTCCAGCCAGGAGCGATAAAACAGGAACAGTGCCACTCCAAAACTTTACCGGGGGGTGGGTCCCGTCCAGAGCACGTGGGTCGAAGGACTGATCCAGTTCTTTGAGTTCATAGGTGACGGTTTGCGCATTGGAGACAACAAAAGCGCGTGCTTCGATGAGAGGTGTTTGATTGGCTCCCTGCGCTTTCAATTGCAACGTGCAATTTTGTGGTGGCATGAATGATCGTCCGACGCCGCAGCCCCTGATCGGACTAAACCAATCACTTTGAATGACGTTAGTTGAGTCTAGTCCGAGCATTAAAAGCGCGGGTGCGGAGCCGAAATCTTCATGCGCAGGTTGGGCCTTACATTCATTTGTGTTTTGAGTGCACCATCTACACCGCTGACAAAATTCCGTGTTGATGGTGGGAGCCGCGAAGTCGCAGGTCTGATCGGGTTTGTGAAAGAGCTCTACATAGTTTTCCCAAGTGAAGCGCAGTGATTCCCCTGCCTTTAGCCAAAAGTCTTTGCTGGGGGTCAAGCCATCCTCAACAAACGCAAACTGCGGCCTTATCACCTCTATTCTGCCGATCCAATCTGCTGTGCTGCAGGAGGGTTGACCTTCGATACACCCGGTCTCCATCCGTACACAGGCTGACTGAATCAAACTTACCGACACCCAAAGGACTATTAGATAACAGAGAATGCGCCGTGCCGATCCACGTGGAGTTCGGGCTGAGTGGGCAGCCGGTGTTTCTTGAACTGCGTGATGGTCCATTGCCACCGCTCCTTTCCAACCGTTGCTATTACCAGTGCCAAACCTGGTCGTAGTCGTCCATCAGCGTGGGCACGTCAGCGCGGCCAATCAACTGCACTTCACTGATGCATCGGCCTTCGTTGATGCCGCGCTCTTTCAGATCCTCGCGAATAGCGAAGGTCTTGGCGCCCTTTGCGTGCAACCGGCGGAGGTCCTCGTTGATGTTGGCCGGGTGATTGATGCCGACTTTGCCAATCTTCAAAGGCGGACACTCCTGCTGGACCAGGTAGTTGACTGCATTACCGCGCAACAACACGCCGACGTCAGCTCCGTTGTTCTGCAACACGGTGCTGAGCCAGAGAATGGTGTCGTCCTGTTCCTCGAGAGTGGCGCGATAAGCAGTAGCGATGATGTTTAGAATTGCCATGATGCTCTCCTGTCTACGGTGACGGGGGACGGGGAGAAATGATTAGGTCGAAAATCTTCGTCATTGTTTCCCCGTCTCCCTTTCACCCCGTCTCTGCATCACCCCGTCTCCGTATCACCCCGTCTCTATTTCGTGGGAATCACCAGGGTATTCGTCGACTCCTGGGCCATCTTTAGAAAATCTGCGGGACTGCCGCGCTTCACACCGTCAACGACGTTACCGGCGCCACGCTCGTCCACACATAAACCGCAGTTCACCCAGGTCAACTGTGGATTGCCGTTACCCATCTCCAACAGTGCGCTCACAAAAGTTTTGGTGGTGGGGTGCTCTTCTTCTTCAACTGACGTCCCCTTGACGGGATTGGCATGCGGCGCCTGATCCTTGAGGGGCAAACAGACCGCGCCTTCATACGCAAACACGTTTACATCGATACCCAGCTCCAGCGCCGCGGCCACAATTCGTAAGGCCGTTGTCGAATTCGCCGATTCGTACGGTGGATCCATCAAGGCCAGCGTTAATTTCTTTCTGCTCATCGTCTCTCCTTCAATGCCACATCGCTTTTGTTTGCTCCTGCACCAACGCCGCTACCAGAACGGTGAGAGCGACCGATTGCACGCCCGGCAGAATTTCGTCCGGTTGAATACCTCTCTCGCGCAAAGAGAAGTCGTCGGCCAGCAAGCTCACCCCAGCACTCGTTAAGCGAGCCAGGCTCTCAGTCCGCGTCGCCAGCACCCCGTTTTGCACGAGAAACACCGTCACGTTATGCCCGCGTTTTTTCAGAGCAATTGCCATGTCCTCAACAAACTTCGGGTCGCGCGACTCGAACGGATCTTGTGACTCGATGAATATGTAGTTGGACATTTCTCTTTTCCTTCTTGATTGCAGCAACCCTTTGGAGTGCGGCGACTCGTCGCCGCTTTGTGATCACTGATCGTTGTTGATACATCCTCCTCCCCGGGAGTAACCACCTTCACTTGAACGCAATCCCGTGAGGTCGCGCTGGACCAGTGGCGAACGCCGTGTTGAAGTTGAGCTGAAATCGAGGATCGAGAATCAGATCACGATTAGTGACCTTTGCCACATGGACCACGTGATCTCCTTCCGCATGGACCTTGCCGAAGTCGTCTTCGTTCAGGAAGTAGTCGGAGATGACCAGGCGGCTCTCATCTTTGGTCAGGGCGATGTAATGAGGACCTGAAGCTGCACCGAGGTCCAGGACCTTGAGTACTCTCGGTCGTGCCGGATTCGCGGTATCAAACATCACCACTTTTCCCGCAGTGTTCATTGAGACAAATAGACGTTTGCCGTCTCGTGTCATGCGCATCAGCTGCGGCCAGCCACCGGGAGCAATGGTGGAGAAATCGAAGACTGGACTCATCGTTCCCGCCCGGGTGTCGACGAGGTATAGCTGGTCGTCGATCATTCCCGCCGTGTAAGCCCGGGCTCTTTCGTCGCCCGGGATCAATTTCACGTCGATCGTCCCGGCTGCATTAGGAACACTGATCGTTTTCAGAATTTTTCGCTCGCGGAAATTCCAAACACGCACACTGCCTCGAATGTCGAGACCGCCCGGCATCGCATGCAGGGTCGTCGAGGGACAAATAAAGTCGCTGGTGACCATCAAGTTGATTTCCGGACGCACCGAGATGCCGTGCGGGTTGAAGCCATCCATTGGCGGCGTTTGGGGGTGTTCGGAAACCAGCTGCAGATCTTTGTTGAACTCCGCCACTCTGCCTGGATGCATCCCGCCGGCGCCGCCCATCATGGTCACCAGGAAACCGCCATTGCTGAGGGGATAAAACTCATCAGTGATGGCGGACATTGGCGGATCGGCGGCCGAGATAAATCGGGGCGAGCGCGGATTGGAGACGTCGAAGAAAAAGATTTCGCGCTGGCCCTTCAAGACACTGAGTAATCCTCCACAAGCCAGCGTCTTGCCGTCACGTGATAGACCAACGTGGTGCGGTTCATTACCCGACGCCCCGGGCTCTGGTAGCGGTACCGTGGTGATTACTTTGCCGTAATGGCGAGAACTCTCGTTGAAATTGATGACTGCGAGAAAGTCGGGATTGATCCGAGCCTGGTCTCCTGCCCAGACAAACAGGTATTTTTCAGTTCCCTGGTCTCGGTCGTCACGATCATCGTCGTCGCGATCGTTTCGCTCCTGGCCGAAGTTAGGAGTTGTTCCATTTGAATTTGCCTTGAAAGCTGCCAGGCTCAAGCTGCAGCCGAGGGTTAGGAGAATCGAAAAAGCTACTAGTGCGGTTCGATTGATAATTGGGCTTGTCATCTCTCGTCACCTCAGTCAAGTGTCATGGTTGATGTGGGCCTTCTTTGTTTTGCGCGATTCAGAGCGAGTTCTTTGCTAGCGAATCTCACTCGAAAACTTCCAGACTCCCGTCCGGCCACCGCGGTGTGCAGTGGTACTTCCCGGGTTCCCGATTTAGTAAGAGGTAAGACGCAGAGTGAGGCTAAGTACTCTCGCGGTTATTTTTGATTCTCGACTTGTGAGGCGGCGCCCTAATGGCACCAACGGCAGTTGGTGGATAGTTCAAGTCCTTTCTACACAAACAAGCCTTTCACTCCCGCGAATTCCACCAACTGCAGTTGGTGGTATTAGCTAACTGCCGGCAAATGCAAGTCCATGTTAAGAGCTTATACGGGCTAGCGCTCGCTGTACTGCGCCGGAGATTCGCCGAAGTGGGCGGCGAGAGACTGCAGATACCCTTCGATCGTAGCCGTGTGACCAAAAATATAGCGCGACATAAACCTGAACAACACATTCGTTACTTCACCATTCTCCGTTACAGTCACCTTGGTCCCGCCATTTTCCGGAGTCAGCTCCGTGGTCCACGAGCCCGAATAACCAAGATTCTGATCAATTATTCGAGTAACGATCCTTTGCCCGGGCACATCTTCAGCCAACTCATAAGTAATATCGCCTTGTTTGCCGTGCTCGCGAAAGTTGAGCTTCCCAGCGGGCTGGCCCAGCAGATCGACGCGGGTCACATCTGCTCGCCATGAAGGTGAGGCGCCGAAGTCCCGCAGCAAGCCATAGATCTCTGTGTTGGAACGATGGAGAAAGATTGAACGCGAGGCCACGTGGCCCACAGGCAAACGCGACCCGATCAAAGCCGCAATAGCTAGCAGCAACAGGACCCCACCTACCAGTGCAGCGCCGCTGACGATCAACAACTTCATCCAGCTTTCTCCAATTCACGCGCCGCGCGGGCCAACAGCGCCAGGCCTTTAACAGCCGCTTTTCGTTCGGCCGGACTCAAACGCTGCAGCAACGCGCGCACTCGATCGCCATCCAGGACCGAAGTCGAGGCCATTGCTTCCGCTCCCAGTGTGGTAAGGACCAGACGCTTGCGGCGCCGGTCGGTAGCGACCGTTTCGCTTTTGAGGTAGCCGAGTTTTTCCAGTCGTCTGATCGCGGCGGAGAGCGTCGACGGCACAACGCCGAGGTGGGCGCCGAGCGACCTGGGACTCATCCCTTCCTTCAGATCCAGGTGCGCCAGGATCGACGAGTCGTGCGAAGAGAGCTGCCACTTGGTCGACGATGATCTGACGTGATCTTTATGACACGCGAGATAGATCTGCGGGTACAATCGCTGCACTTCGTGGAGGTCCAGGTCGAGCACGCGGCGTATTATATTGGCGGCAAATAGTTCGTCAAATCGAACTAATTTGTGCCATCTCCCCGCTCGCAAGCGGAGACCAAAGGCGCATGATAGACTCGGCTTCGCCAGCGTGCTAACAAACCGAAGCTTCGAATTAAACTTCGCGCGCATGAGTCCGGATACTCGCCATCATCGAGGAGCCCATCCTGCCGATTCGGAACTGTTCAGCGAGGATCAACTAGCCACACTAAGGCGAGGAGTGAGAGAACTCTCCTGGCTCCTTTCGCGCGGCTACAACATGACCTCGTCACTGAAGCTGGTAGGCGACCGTCACGGGCTGCGTGAACGGCAGCGTCTGGCGGTCTGCCGCTCGGCGTGTTCTGAGCAGGATAAGGAACAACGAATTGCGCATCGAGTCGCGATCGAGGACCTGCACCATCAGTCAGTCATCGTAGACGGGTTTAACCTCCTGATCACCATCGAAGCCGCTCTTAGCAAAGGTCCATTGTTTTTAGGAGTGGACGAGTGCATTCGGGATCTATCAGGAGTTCATGGCTCTTATAGATCCGTCGAGGAAACCGAAGGTGCAATCCTAATGATTGGTGAGGCATTGCAAGAGCTTGGTTCCTCTTCAGCGCTCTGGTTGCTTGATCAGCCCGTATCAAACAGTGGCCGGCTGGCGGCGAAAATTGCCGACCTTGCTGCTCAGCGCCATTGGACCTGGCAGGTTGAAGTCGTGATGAACCCTGATCCAGTGATCATCTCGTCCCCGGCCGTTGCCATAACGTCTGATTCCTCGATTCTGAATCAGGTTGAAAGGTGGACGGACCTCAAATCATGCTTGCTCAAACATAAAATTCCTTCGGCGTGGGTGTTAGATCTTTCCCACGTTTGATGCATTGAGTATCATCGCTCGCCAATTCATCTTTCCCTTGAGGACCGTCGCATGCCGAAAACTCTACTATCCCTGGTTGGTCTTTGTCTTTTTGTATCCGCTCTGTCAGCGCAAGCCCCACAACCCGCAACCGCGGACGACTACAACCTCATCTTCAAACCAGTTAAGTGGCGTTCGATTGGACCATTCCGGGGCGGTCGGGCCGTGGCCGCGTGTGGTGTGGTGGGAGATCCAAAGACCTATTACATGGGAACCACCGGCGGTGGCCTTTGGAAAACGGAAGACATGGGCATCAGTTGGCGCAACATCTCAGATGGCTATTTCAAGACCGGCTCTGTGGGCGCCGTGGCCGTTGCCGAAAGCGATCCCAACGTCATCTATGTTGGTATGGGCGAGCACGCCGTTCGTGGGGTGATGACCCACCATGGCGACGGTGTCTACAAATCAACCGACGCTGGCAAAACCTGGAAGAGGATCGGGCTCGAACTAACCCAACACATCTCACGCATCGTCGTCGATCCGAAGAACCCGAATATTGTCCTGGTGGCGGCACAGGGAGCTCTTTATAGCCATTCCGCACAGAGAGGTGTCTACAAATCCGTTGATGGCGGCGCTACCTGGAAGAACGTTCTGTTTGTCGACGACAAAACGGGGGCGGCGGAACTATCGCTGGACATGAACAATCCGCGAATACTCTATGCCGCGATGTGGGAACATGGCCGGCTTCCCTGGAAGGTGATCAGCGGTGGACCAGGGAGTGGCCTCTACAAATCGACTGACGGTGGCGACACGTGGGAAAAGCTGAAGGACGGCTTGCCGGAAGAAATGGGCAAAATGTCGATCGCGGTGAGTCGTTCGAACCCGGAAAAAGTCTATGCGCTGATCGAAAGTGATTCCGACAAAGAGGCCGGGGGGTTATTTGTTTCAACCGATGGCGGCAAGAAGTGGAGCCGCATCACTAACGATCACCGCTTAGTGCAACGAGCCTGGTATTACATTGAATTGTTCATCGACCCGAAGAATGAAAACACCATTTATGTCTTGAGCGCGTCTGCCTTACGTTCAGCGGATGGTGGTAAAACCTGGGAGACGCTCTCAGGTACCCATGGTGATTATCATGACCTATGGATAAATCCCAACGACTCGCAGAACTTCATCATCTCCAACGACGGCGGCTCCGCGATTACCTTTAACAGCGGCAAAAGTTGGAGTACGGAGAACAACCTGCCGACAGCGCAGTTTTATCGCATTAACGTCGACAACCAGTTTCCCTATCGTATTTATGGCGGGCAACAGGACAACACCTCGGTTTCCATTGCCAGCCGCGAGTTAGGCGGCGGCGGAATTAGCACCGCCAGCTGGACGTCGTCGGCAGGCGGCGAAAGTGCTTTTCTCGCCTTCGATCCAGATAACCCTCGGTTCGTAATGGGCGACAGCTATCAAGGCACGATCGAAATACTTGATACGAAGGCCCAGGCAGCCACCAGTGTCATGGCCGCGCCCATTCAGTACCTGGGGATGGACGCGAAAGACATCAAGTATCGCTTCAACTGGAACGCGCCGATCATCTGGAGCAAATGGGAACCAGGCACTTTCTACCACGGCGCTCAATACCTGTTGAAAACCAGTGACATGGGTAAGACGTGGAAAGAAGTCTCTCCTGATCTCACGCGCAATGAAAAGGAGAAGCAGGGCAAGGGCGGTGGACCATACACTAACGAAGAAGTCGGGGCTGAAAACTACGGCACGCTGGCCTACATCATGGAGTCGCCGCTCGAGAAGGGTGTGATCTGGACCGGCAGTGACGATGGACTTGTCTACCTGACTCGGGATGGCGGCACCAATTGGAAGAATGTCACCCCACAAGGGTTAGCTGAATGCCTGGTCAATGCCATCGAAGTGTCGCCCTTTGATAAGGCAACTGCATACATTGCGACCACGCGCTACAAGTTCAACGACCACACGCCGGGTTTATACAAGACCACAGACTATGGCAACAGTTGGACCAAGATCACCGATGGACTACCAGCCAATGCGTTCACGCGCGTAGTGCGTGAGGATGATGTGCGGCGTGATCTGTTGTTTGCGGGAACGGAACTCGGACTCTTCATCTCCTGGAACGGCGGCAGGAATTGGTCGCCGTTTCAATTGAATCTGCCTATCACGCCGATAACTGACCTGCGCATCCACAAGGGAAACTTGATTGCCGCCACCTCTGGCAGATCCTATTGGATACTCGACGATTTAAGCGTGATTCGTCAGTACAAGCAGGCCGCGCCTGCCTTCGCGATCTTCCAACCTGGGAGTACTTACCTGGTGAATGGATCCAGCGAGTTGGATTCCACCAGCGACGAGTTTACGGGCGCCAGCACGTTTAGAGGAGTAAACCCGGCCACGGGAGTAGTTATCTACTATCAATTACCTGAATTGAAAAAGACAGACGAAATTACGCTCGAGATCAAAGACGCGGCAGGAAACATGGTGCATAGCTTTTCTTCCAAGGCGGTTGAGGGTCAGACGACCTGGGACGGCGCCCCACGGCCTGATCCCCTACTACCGAAGGCTAAGGGCTTGAACAGATTTGTTTGGGATCTGCGCTATCCGACGATGCTGGGCGTGCCCAATGTGCGGATCGATGGTGGTTACAGCGGACATAAAGCTAGCCCCGGAAAATATAGCTTGACGTTGAAGCTGTCAGGCCAGACAGCATCGACCGAGGCTGAAATACTTGCCAACCCTCTCTATCAAACAAATGCTGCCACTTATCTCGAATATCATCAGACGATGCTGGCCATGGAAACTGAACTGACAGCGATGCATCGCATGATCAGTAGTCTCTATGAAAAGCAGCAGCAATTGGCCTCACTGCTCAAGTCGTTACCAGCGGGTGACAAATTTAGCGGAGTCAGGAATGAGGGCGAGGCGTTGTTGAAGAAGATGAAAGCCTGGGACGAAGACATGGTGCAGCGTAAGTCGAAGGCCTATGACGATGTGGAGAACTTCCCCAACAAGTTCACCGCAAACTATTTGTTCCTAATTAATCTGACAGAGAGTGACATTCCCCGAGTGAATCAACCGTCGTTGGATCGGATGAAGGAACTGAATGGGCAATGGTCCATGTTGAAGGGTCGCGGCAATGAACTGCTCGACAAAGATGTTCCGGCATTTAACAAGCGCTTGTGGGATGCTGGCCTCGGAGCGATTTGGAAGGAATAAGGGGAGGCTAACCACTATCTCACCTCTTATTTGAAACCGGACTTTAGCCCGGTGTGGTGTGGTACCAAATCCCTGAAAACCGTTTCAACGGTTTCGCTGTTGCGTCACTGTGCTAGAACGCAAATAGGGAACGCTAGCTGAGGGTGACACTTGTATATCGCTAGTCACTCGTTGAAGAGCAGTGTACTTTCGTAGGATCATTAAAGTGATCTTCTTATTCAAGATTTCCCAGTAGTCCTTCTTGTTCGGATAGTTGGAGAGAAAGTTTTCCACATCCTTGGCAATTAGTCGAAAATCCGGGTAATCACTTTCGGCCACACCCGTTTTGTAACGATACCTAACAGTGATGTTCAAAGTGTTGATCTCGCCTTGATGATCCATCTTGAAATCCTTAAGCGAGAACGAGAATTCTTCTTCCAGGCTCTGGTCGGCGACACTCTGACTGCGAGCTTGATCTGCTCTTTGCGTGGCGGCCCACGCGGCTGAACCAGGA
>DATFRK010000900.1:0-5469 GCA_035263325.1 Pyrinomonadaceae bacterium
CCTTCGCCACTGCTCACCTATCAGTGGTTCAAAGACGACATCGCTATAGCTGGCGCAACCAGTGATACCCTGACAATCAGCAACGTTCAGGCGGTGGATATCGGCAGCTACACGGTCATCGTCTCTAACGCTGCTGGTAGCACCACGAGTGGTCCAGCTAGTCTGTCGATCGCTCCGCTTGCGCTTGTCAGCCACGCCCCTTCACTTAACAGCGCGGTGGTCGAAGGTTCGATCCAGCAATTGTCGGGTGAGAACGTTACGCTGAACGGCACCACCTCGGTGAGCGGTGATCTCCTCGTTCCCGGTACACCCAACGTCGTCCTGAACGGGTCGCCAAATTATGGTGGCACGGTGGATGGCTCCGGAAACACGACGCCGTCTAATTTCCTCGTGACCCTGAACAACAGCACCGCCTTGGGCCATGTTGTCAGGCGCACAGATCCGGTAGCGCTGCCTACCGTAAACGCTCCGGCGCCACCAACCGGAACTCGGAATGTAACCCTCAACAACTCCAGCCAAAGTGCAGGAGATTGGACCACCGTGCGGAATCTTACGCTCAACAGCAATGTTGGCCAGGTGGAGGTGCCGGCGGGCGCCTACGGTGACTTCATGGCGAATGGAGGCAGCGGGTTCACTCTTGGTGTCCCGGGTGCCCGAGTCCCCAGCATCTACAACTTCCAAACGCTCACGCTTAACAAAGCGCAACTGCAGGTAGTTGGACCAGTGTTAATAGTGGTCGCAAACAACTTCAATGTGAGTGGCGGTGCCGTCGGGAATGTCGCGAACCCGGCGTGGCTTACGCTTAATCTCTTTGCCGGCGGAGTCACGCTGAACACTGGCTCGAACCTTTATGGCTACGTAACGGCACCGGCGGGTACTTTGATGATAAATAAAAACTGCCAGGTCGGCGGCGGCGTTGCGGTGAACTCCCTGACAATCAATAGTGGAGGTCGACTGCACTTAGCTGGTCAATAGGTAATCGTTTAATAAGGAAGCGGGAGCGTTAGCGACGGGATGATACGGTCAACTGGTGTAATTTTGGCGGCCTGACCATAGCATCCGGTCGCTGCCGCTCCCGGTTCTCTACGCGGCGGCAGCGCCTCCACACTTACCGTTCTTGTCCGTTTGTTTTAGAATTGGGGCACTAATAGCGAGTTCTCAATTCCTCCCTGTTTGACCGAGCGCCTGTAAGTAAATTTCTCATGCCCCGAAGACGAGGTAACGTGATGATAATGTACTTGACCAGCGCAATAAGAAACGCGATTTCAGGTCCGCTGGAAAGATTACTCTTCGCAAGTCTATCTCTGATCCTCTTAATCACTTGCACTGCTGAGATTCGAGGCCAGTCACGCGGCCAACCCTCGATGCGACAGAAGGTGCTCGAGATAGAACGAGTCGAACGAGAACGGCAACTGCTGCTCAAACCACTTCCGCCAACGAAAGAAGATAATGCTGCTCGTTTGGCGATGGTAAAGCAGAACAAAGAGGATTTTAGGAATATCCAAAACGTGAACAACAAAATGATGGCCGACGCCTTTGCGAAAGAGGACCTGGATTTCGACTCCATTACGGAGAGCCTGTCGCAAATAAGATCCAAGGCTGTTCGTTTAAGATCGAACTTGGCGTTGCCGAAGGCTGAAGCGGAAAACAATGCAGAAGAGAAATCGCTCGAATTGGCAGTCGCGAACGTCAAGGATTTCCGCTCGGCCCTGTTGCGGCTTGATCAGTCGCTAATGAATTTTGTGACGAACCCTCTGTTCAAAGAAGCCGCTGTGGTGGAAGTGTCTCTGGCAAAGAAGGCAAGTCAGGATCTCGAAGTGGTAATCGCACTGAGCGATCAGATTCAGAAAGCCGGGAAATCACTCAACAAAAAGTCCCTCTCAAAACTTCAAAAATAGCAGTCATCCTCCAACGCGCATCTACTAGATCCCGCCGTACTACGATCTTCAATAAGACGTGACAGGTTTTGTCTTTATTGCGAAGACAAATCGCGTCAGACAAGCCTTGTCCGGTAAAAGACAAGCCCATCTAAACTTTCCCAAACCAAGTACTTGCCGATCAGGCAGCTGCAGCACGCGATTTGGAACGTCGCTTGTCTAGCGTTGCTGCAATCACTCCGTTCTACCCGGCGTGAGCAGAACTATTACGCCGGTCTATTCGGTACAAACTTAGGAGATTGACGATGAAAATAAAGAAGTACATGCGCACAACGTCCACTGTGACGCTGACTCTGCTGGTTCTTGGCAGCGCCGCCGCGTTTGCGCAGCATAAATTCATGGCGCTACGGACTGGGCGACCGGAAGTCAAGGTTGCTCTGTCAGGCGTTGTGGAACGGCAAGGTAATCATGTCCCGGTGCAGGAAGCTTCGACTGTGAAATCAGGCGAGGTGATGGACTGGACCATTACTTCCACCAATGAAGGTACTGCCGCTGCGCACGATTACAAAGCTGTTGGCGTAGTTCCTCCCGGAACTGAGTTTGTTGCCGGCAGCGCCACGGTTGATGGTACGGCGACGGTGACTTACAGCATTGATCATGGCCAGACCTTCTCCGCCCGTCCAACTATTGACGAGAAACAAGCAGACGGCACAGTCAAGAAAGTAGCCGCTCCCGTCTCGATGTATACGCAAATCCGTTACGAGTGGAGCGATCCCCTGGAACAAGGCGCCAAGCGCAACGCGACTTACAAGGTGCGACTGCAGTAGCTCTTTGCTCGCCAACCTGCTCCCCTTCTGAGATTCCCACGTCTCAGGGCCTGCCGCATCCGAATCCCACAAAATCAGATAAGGAAGATCATGACTAACAAGGTAATTCCCCCAACGAAAGGTACTGTGTCGCGCGTCGCCCTCATCGTGGCGATTGTGCTGGCGATGTTTGGGCAATCATTTGGCCAACAGACAGCAGCCGACACGCAGATTCAGAACCAGGCCACTGCCACCTATTCCGATGGCAGCGGCGGTTCCTATTCAACTGTTTCTAATACCGTCATCGTAACAGTGGCGAAAGTTTCCGGATTAGCAATTACGCCCGACGGCGTCACTGATCCGACAGTCGTAGCCGGACAGACCGGCGTAGTCTCCAACTTTGTCATTACCAACACCGGCAACTTCTCCGATCAAGTGCGATTCCTGTCCGGTGGTGCAAGTGTATCGTTGACTGGACCGGGTGTGGTTACCCGCGCTGTGATTGACAGCGACAATAGCGGTGGTTTCAACGCTGGCGACGTCGACATTTTCACAAATGGCGCAGCTGTTCTTTCCCCGGCAATCGCGCAAGGTGCCTCAATCCACGTACTCGTGGAAGTAACCATAAACGCAGCCGCCGCTGCCGGACAAACTATCCAGGTATTCCTCGGCGATGCGGCGTCTGGTGGTCCAACCTTCGATAATCAGCCCGCAAACAGCTCCGCTAACGAAGTGCGCACCGTTTCGAGCGCTTCAGTTAATGGTTTGCGCGAAGCGCGTGGCGACCGGAGTGTGACCGTAGCTAATGACGCAATCCTGCAACTCTCTTTGACAGCCCCGACAGGCCCGGTACCGCTCGGTTCAGTGATTCCCTATCACTGGCAACTTTGCAACACGGGCGCACGCGCGGCTGCGTCTGTAACACTGGTGAATGGTCCAGTTGGTTCAAACTCCGGCGTCTTCATTATCGCACCCATTCCCGCCGGCACGGCATTCGACGCATTGCAGAGTTTTCCTGGCGGCGTCGGCGTACTCTATTCGACTTCACCGCTCACCGATAACCCGATCACTACTGCTGTCTGGACGACTGCCCAACCGCCGCTCGCGAACATCAGGCGCGTGGCCTTCAATACGGGCAGCTCGCTGGCAATCGGCGGCTGTACTCCGGTGGTGGACATGAATGCTCTGATCACCACTCCGGATGCCACCAACCCGATCTCGGAGCAAGGTGATGCTTACGCCCGGAACAGCTTGGCTGTCCAAATCACAGCCCAGTCTCCGTTGCGTCTGACCACCCTGCTGCAAACCGGCAGCGTGCTGAATGGACCACAATCGCGCCCCGGCGCGGTTGGGCCAACAGACACCAATGACGACTACACCAATAAGAGCGTCAACACTGGCATTGCGGGTGTCGCGCCCGGCGGAGTCACCACGGCGGCAGGCTCGGTGAGTTTTACCAACACAGTGCAAAACACCGGTAACGCCAACGACACCTACACCCTGACCGTTACTAGTTTCCCCACTGGGGCTACTGTGACGATCACGGTCCTGGGAACTCCTACTGTGGTCGTGAATAACGGCGTCGCTACTGGCAATGCGGTGACGCCCTTACCGATCACATTTGGCAATACCGCAAACTACCAGGTTGACGTAAACGTACCAGTTGGCAAAACCGTGCTAACAGGTTACGCCACGGTCCTTCGGGCAACGTCAGCCAATACCAACACAGCCACGAATGACACAATCGATCGCGTTTACACCGGGTTCGTGCGTCTCGACAAAGCGGTAACGGTCAGCAACTCTACCGGCGTTGGCGGACTAACCGATTCAGTCCCGGGAGCCGTGCTCACCTATGCTGTCACGTACACCAACGTATCCAGTTCCGGTGGTAGCAACAACATCACCTTGACGGCGACCAACATCGTCATCACGGAGAATGGGGCCACACTTCCGAACAACTGGGCGACGTATACGGACCATGTGGTAGGCGCAAACGATACACTAGGCGGCGCAATTACTGGCGATGCAGTGGGTTCAAATCTGCTCACAGACACGATTGCCTCTCTGAGTGCCGGCCAGTCAGGCGTGTTTACCTTCAAACGTCAAATCAAATAAGCGTACGGCTGTAAAGCCCTTCGCCCCACCCAAGGCGGCGCGGTGGTTCTCACAGAATTACGAGAACAACTCGCGCCGTCTTAGCACTATCCAGAGGTTCATTCATGGGCGTTCTTACCTCGGAACAGCCTTCAACGATCTGAATGTCGATGCTAGCTACGTCGCTCAGAAAAATAGTGGTATGCCTGGTCTGCGCACTGGTCATCGTCGGCAACAGTAACAAGACACTGGCGCTAACGATTTTTGCGCCAGAAGCGGCCGGTGCGGTGATCTCCAATCGCGCCGAAGCGAGTTATCGAGACGATACCGGCGCTGACTACTCCGTCTTTTCTCCGGTGGTCACTGTTACCGTCCAGACCGTTGCCTCGCTCCAGGTCACTCCTGACGAAACTGCGCCATCCGCCGCAGTAGGACCACAGGAACGCCTCACCCGTGTGTTTCGTGTTTGCAATACTGGCAACGCTACCGATAGTTACACGATCACCAACGCCGAAGTTAACGCACCAGCCACGCTCGCCGATCTCTTTTTCGATAACGATGGGAATGGTGCCGTTAGCAATCCAGACACGTTAGTCACGGTCAACGGCGCGGCGTCCTCAGCCGTCGCTACCGGAACGTGCCTGGGCGTGCTGGCGGTTGTTGATACCAACGACTCACCCGCAAACAGTCTG
>DATFRK010000901.1:0-2653 GCA_035263325.1 Pyrinomonadaceae bacterium
CATTTGTCTTTTCCGAAGGGGCCGAAATTGAAACTCCACCCGACTGAAGTCGGTGGTATCTGCAAGAGAGAATTCGAAGCCCCTGAGTAGGTTGAAATTGAAGTACCACCCGGCTGAAGCCGGTGGTATCTGTTTTTTGACGCAGTCTCCACAGTGGTCGTTTTTTGAGAGTTTTAAAACGATTGTTAAGTTTTGAGAAGCAAAATAATACGAACCTATTTTTTCCGCGGGTGCATCATACGTTTTGGGGAGACAAATACAGGTTATGAGAGTTCTTTTGGCAGTAGACAGTACGTTGCCCAGTCAAATAGCAGTAGACGAAGTGGTGAATCGTCCCTGGCCCGACGGCAGCGCCATTCGCGTTATTTCGGTAACACAACCAGTACCGTTCGGATTAGTTGGCCTGCCTGCCGAATATTTCAATGAGCTTACCAGGTTCGCCAACTCTTCCGCTGAAAATGCAATTCAGGAGGCGGTTAGAGAGTTGGAACATGCGTTTGGTGATGCCGTAAAAGTTGAAGGTGAGGTCTTGAGCGGTTCGCCAAAAAACGTGATTGTTGATGAGGCCGATAAGTGGAACGCTGACCTGATTGTGGTCGGCGCGAGTGGCCATAGTCCATTTGAACGTCTATTTGGCACAGTCGCCGACTCAGTCATTGCTCACGCTCATTGTTCGGTGGAGATTGTCAGGCATAGAGAAGCAGCTTAAGCGCGGTCGCAGATTGATCGAGGGTTGACGCGGCGACTACTCGAGACCGCGCAGGATGGCTTGTTCGACCGCGCAGACGTCAGGGTCGTTGCGTAGGGCGAATGGCTCGCGATGCGCAATCTCAGGTTGGGCCAACATGCGTGGACCAATACCGCAATGCGGCCACGTTGCGCGATGGACCAGGAACGGGTGGCAGACGTACACGTCACCAGCACGACCGGTCGCCTGGGCGCGCGGACGCTTGAACGTTGACGCCGGCAAGTTTCCCACCACGTCGCCGAAGAACACGCCCCGGTCACCAAATGGCAATAGCACCCGCGGGACATCAAGATGTGAACCTACCAGGATTTCCGTTGGGGCATCCGCAACTCCGACATCGGTGAAGAGGAAGAGCGCCAACAGTCCGCGGTAGCGACTCTGCACATTCACCCACCATTGGCCGCCCACGTCGTAGCTACCGTCGATGTGCCAACCGGCATCTCCAGGATCCTGCAGGCTGGGGAAGCGCACTGCAATGGTTCCTCCCACTCCTGCACGCGGAATCCAGCGGCCTGGTCCGAGGAGCGCGTCGTACACCTGCTGTAGTGCCGGCGACGTGCCCGCGGCGGCAAAGTCCGGTCCTTCGGGGCACGGAATGCGGACTACTGGCTTGGTCCATGTCGTCGAATCATGAAGATCGACAGCCTGTGCGCGCAGTTCCTCTTCGATAACCCCGACACACGCCTTCACAATGTCTGGCGCCACGGCATTTCGCACCACCAGGAATCCGTCTGTACAAAATTCGCTAATGAACGCCGGCCTCCTTCTTGTTGCCCGTAATTCCTAGCTCGCGATCTCCAAACGTTTCGTTTCAGCGGCACTTGCGCTATTAAGGTACTCGCAGATTGAGTTGCTTACGATCATTTGGCAACAACGTGAGTCCCGCTCCCTGTTGTCGTGAAGCTTTATCCGCCGCCCCAAATGCCGCTGGGCCATCTGAAACACGCCAGGCAAGAACCAAATAGACTCCAGGGCCGGCGCTAACCAAGTAGTTGCCATTTTCGTCGGTGGTAGACGTGAGTTTCCCCCCAAACAATCGCGGCGGGTCCTCACCGATCCGACGAAGCATTACGGTAATACCTTTGACTGGTTTGTTATCTTTCTCTGAAAGCACTCGTCCGCTAACGACACCAACAGCTGACGAAACGACAATGCGCACGTCTTTGAGTTCCTCACCTGCGGCGATATTCAAATTGGTGTGCAAGAGATCCATTCCCTTAGCTTCGATCGATTTCACATAGAACTTCTCTGGTGGTGAAGGAAAGGCACTCAACATGACTTCGCCTGGTGGTACTGACGTGAGCGTAAAATTTCCAATTCCCTCAAGCTTGGCATAGGAGCCTACATTTCCTTTTCGGGCGGCGCTGACATCGATCAACGCTAGCTCAGCGCCGTCGCCTTCCATAATGACAGTGCCGGACACATGGGCACCCGAGGAAACTTCAATCAATAAATCCTCGACATCCGCTCCCTCAACCTTCACATCCTGTTCATTGGCGAAAAATCGTTGAGTTAGCTCAGCACCTCCCCTCGCTGAATCGACTCGCAGGTGATAGTTGCCATCTGGAACATTCGCAATTGTCCAGCGACCACTCTTATCAGTGGCGCTGACGTAATAGGACATCGCGCCTTCAATGCCAGGCTTTGCGGCTGTTGTTCTAACTGGCGTTAGAACAACCATAGCGTTTGCAACTGCTTTTTTACCGTCACCATACACGATCGTACCAGCCAGACTATGCAGGGTTCTGGCTTGCAACGTGATGTCAATGTTTTCCGTGTCTCGATCTGCAAACACTGCTACGGGCGGTGAATTGCGCGATTCCAAACTTGAGGGAAAGAAGGTGGACCCGAGTATTCCTCCGATGCGATTTGTCCGGTCTGCGTCCGCCGGTGTTTTGACTGGAG
>DATFRK010000902.1:0-3471 GCA_035263325.1 Pyrinomonadaceae bacterium
AAAAATGGTGTGACCACCATGAAGATAATCAGCAGCACGAGCATGATGTCTACCATGGGCGTGACATTGATCTCGGATTGTAAATGGTCGGCGCCGCCTTGCATTCCCATGACTTAAAACTCCTTTTGTGGTAAGCGAAAATCGGGGGAGCATGTGCTCCCCGCTGCAAACACGCCTGACGTCGCGTCTTATGGATTCAACTGCTTGGTCCGGTTCTTGATGAAGTAGTCAACCAGCTCGGAAGCCGAGTTGTCCATCTCCACCACAAAACCATCGACCTTGCCCGTGAAATAATTGAACAGCCAAACGGCCGGAACCGCGACCACCAGACCAAGCGCCGTGGTAAAGAGCGCTTCCGAAATACCACCCGCGACGGCGGCAATACCGGCTGTCTCGGCGTTCTTCATGCCACGGAACGCGTTGATAATTCCGAACACCGTACCAAACAATCCCACGAAGGGTGCGGTCGAACCGATGGTCGCCAGACCAGACAGGCCGCGCCGGAACTCGGCGGTCTTAATCGCGATGGCTCTTTGCAGAGCGCGCTTCGAGGCCTCGATTTCGTCACCGGAAATATCGGTCGATTGCTCGTGCGCCCGAAATTCCTGGAGGCCGCTGTTGACCACCATCGCCAGGTGCGATTTGCGATGCTTGTCGCTGATGTTAATAGCCTCTTCGATGCGATTGTTCTTCAAGGCCTGGGCAACGCGGGGCGCGAACTCGCGCGACTGCTTCTTGGCTGCGGTGTAGGTCAAATAACGCTCCACCATGATCGCGATCGAGTACACGGACATGATCAAAAGAATGATCACGACGGTGATGGCGACCGGCCCCATGTTCTTGACCATTTCGGTCATCGTAAATTCATTGCCCGACGTAGATCCGGCAGCCGGACTCGGACTCTGCAAAAGGAACAGGAGAAAGCCCATCGCTTTCGTTCCCAGGATGGTTGTCAAAATAGTCACGGTAACTCCTCCAAAAGTTTTGATTACATTGATAGCTTCACCGGCAGTTCAGACCGAGCGTCGCTCTCGGCTTTTTCTGGCGAACCAGCGTACCGGCTTATTTACTGCGCAACAAAGTTGTAGATAATCACGCCATTTACCTTCACGGGCTGGCCGGAAAGTTTGGTCGGCGTAAATTTCGACGCGCGCGCGGCCGCCACGGCAGCGGCTTGCAGCAACGGGTGTCCTGAGACTGCGTGCGCTGAAACCACGTTTCCATTCTCGTCAATCAGCACCTGCACCTGAACAGCTCCGGCAGCGTGAGCGCTTCTCGCAATTGCCGGATAAGGCGGCGTAACCAGACGCACCGCCTTGCCATTGAGCACGCCTCCTGATATCGGCGCATGCGGCGTCGGGGCGGGTGTGGCTTTCGGCGGCGGCGGTTCGTCGCTGATCTCGACTTTGGTGGGCCCAGAGATGATGTTGCCCGTTCCCGCTCCGGGGGCGATCGGATTGATCGCGTTCGAGTTTCCCGAGCCGACCATCGTTACGACGCCCTTGCGAACCGGCGGAATATCGCTCGCCTTCGCGGAAATCTCTTTGGGCACCAAATCCGCACGACTTACGTCGGCAATCAGTTCCTTGCGCACGTCAACATTCTTCGACAGCTCAACCTTCTCAGGCTTAGCTTCTTGTTTGGCTTGTTGCTGCTGCGGCACCGGTACCGGCGCTATCAGCGCGGTCAATTCAAGCGTTTGCTGATCGATGTATGCCGGAGCCAGCAGAATTCCCACAATCAAACCGGTAAATATCAGCACGAGATAGAGAACCGTAAAGCCGGCGAGAAACGAGCCTTTGCGCTTAAGGTCTTCTGAGTGAGATCCTGACTCAACGAGGTGGTCGAACATTCTTTCTTCCTCCAAAAAATCGGTGCCAATTGGGTCGCGGTTTCTGAACGGATCAGCTCAACTCCCATTCCAACCGCACATCGAACCGCCATTGCAAACAAGAAGAAGGTAGCAGCGGAGTGTTTTCGTGTGTTCACGAGCCCAGCCGCTCTGTAACACACAAAGAGGCTGGCCTCAAATGTTACATCCCTCCGAGAGTCCTCTTCCTGCCAGGCAAGGACACCGTAACGATGCGTATTTAGTTGGCCAGCAACGTTGCGCAGTCTATGATGCAAACGCTTTCAAAGTCAAGAACAAACACCCTGCAAAAAGCGTGTGTTTGTTCCACAAGATGCGAACGTATCAACCAACAAAATACAATTGTTTAGATTCCGAACCGCTAGATTTTGTTCCCGATCAGGCAACTTTGGACGGCTTGCCGACACTGTTTCGACCGGCCTCGATCCGGGCCGCTTTTCCCTGCACGGGAACTCCCATTCCTCGTTGATTCGCGGGTGCGACCTTCTCAGACGCAGCTAACCGCCGCTCCCACCAAACCATTATTGGGCCGGCAACCGCAATCGTGTCGTAGGTGCCAAACAGGATACCCATTAAGAGCGCTAAAGAGAATGGTCTCAACGTTTCGCCGCCAAGCAATACCAGGGAAACAACCGACAGAAACACCAGTCCTGAGGTGATAACCGTACGCGACAGCGTCTGATTGATCGAAAGATTTGTCACATCGTAGAGACTCATGCGCCGGTATAATTTTCGGTTTTCACGGATGCGATCAAAGATCACAATCGAGTCGTTTACGTCGAAACCGACCAGCGTCAGCAGCGCGGCAATCACCGTTAAATTGATCTCAAGTTGAAAGATAGAAAAAAGACCGAGTGTTACGAGGACCGTGTGGAATACCGCAATGACTGCCGCCGCACCGTAAGTCCATTCGAACCGAAATGCAATGAAAAGCAACATTCCAACCAGCGCCGCAACCGTTACGGCGATGGCCTGAGTCCGCAATTGCTTACTCGCAACCTGGCCGACCGCGTCTGTGCCTTCGATCTTGTAGGTCGCTTTGGCGTCGTCTTCCAGTCTCAGTGTGGGATCAGCTTCTGACCCAAAATTGTTTAGTGCCTGGCGTACCTTCGCCCGCGCGGCGTCGACGCCGGCCTGACTTTCAGTGGCAACGTCGGCCGCGCCCTGATGAGGAACTTTGATTAGAAACTCGCCGGCTTTGTCGAGGACCGGCTGAATCACTGCGTCATGTACGCCCGCGTTGCTTATCGCCGCCCGGAGAGTTTCGACCGAAGGCGGTTGTTTGAAGCGCGCGGTAATCACCGTGCCGCCTTTGAAATCTACGCCCAGGTTAAAAGCGTCCGTGCCGTTCGGGTGGAATTTATGACGATACAGCGCCGTTCCCATTCCCGCCAGCATGAGGAGTATCGAAAGGCCGATAAAAAACCGGCGCTTACCTAACCAATCGATCTTGATGTCATGAAATATTCTGATCATGAAAACCTTGCCTGGCCACCTCTCCTAAATACTCAAGGATTCCACCCGCCTGCCCTTGCGGCTCAGAAGCCAAATGAAAATCGTGCGCGAGACATACACCGCCGAGAACAAGTTCACCACCAGGC
>DATFRK010000903.1:0-2803 GCA_035263325.1 Pyrinomonadaceae bacterium
GAGGACCTTGGATATTATCTATGGTTGGGGTGGCGTGTGCGATTACTCCCCGCCTTCCGCCATGTGTTTTACCGGTCAAGACTTACTGGCCCGGCTGAGTCCTGGCGCCCGGAACTTTTTCAACTATTTTATTGAGACCTATAGAAGTTACTGGGATGAGTCGCGATCATAGATTTGACAACGTGGCGCGAGGAGTCAAAGCCAATTCCCGTTGAAGAGGCTAGGAGACCAACATGTTGGTACGGCGCTGTCATCTGGGATGTTGCACTGTTCACTCCTTCGCACGGTTCTGATCAATAGACTACATTCTCTTGCTTGACACTTAATCAGCCTTCTATTGCGTGGTGATCAAGATCACCATGTTTTGGCTGGCGATAATACGTAAGCGTGTCCTTGCTAAGGTCATAGACTCGAAATAGAATCGCGTCCCAGTCAACTCGGGTGACTTGTTGATCCACTCAGGAGATTTGCGACAATTTAACAAGCATCGTGAAAGATGGAAGATTCGATATGCTGAGAGAGCCCGCTACCGGCGCGACAGAAAAATGCTGCTGAGATTCGTTTTGTTTCCTTATCAGCTTTGTCTGATTATCGTGTTTGTCCTGCTAGGCGTGTCTTGGGGAATTGCCTGTTACATTGCTAGCCTGTTTCCGAATGGTGAGGATCGAGCCCGAAGGTATCTCATCCACTGGGCGCGAATTAGCCTTAAACTTGCGCGCCTTGAGATCACAGTTGCGGGTCTGGAGCGCTTGGATTTGAACAGACCCTATGTGTATATGCCTAATCATTCGAGCTTTCTTGACGTACTCTTAGTCTTTGCGTTCATTCCTCACAATTTTCGCAGCATTGTCAAAGAAGAGTTTTTCTCGATACCTCTGATGGGACTGACGGTCAAGAGTTCAGGCCAGATTCCACTGGATCGGAAGAACCCAAGGAAGGGTCTGCGGAGCATCAAACGGGCTGCGAAATTGCTTAGGAGAGGGGTATCGATTGTTGCTTTTCCGGAAGGTACACGGAGCCCTGACGGGGAAATTCACGAGTTCAAGACCACACTGTTTGTGTTGCCGATTCGAACGCGAATCCCGGTTGTGCCTGTGCTGATCGAGGGAACCTTTCAGGCGTTGCGCAGCGGAAGCGTTCTACTTAAACACCATCCAGTAAAGGTGACCTTTCTCGATCCTGTTTCCCCGGATGGGTTTTCGGACAAAGACCGAGCTTTATACGCGGAAGAGGTACGCCGACGACTGATCGAATCGAGTGAAAACCCAATCACCGCTGAAAAAACAGTGAGCAGATGCAAATCACCGGAGTTTAGTCATAACTGAAAGATTATTCTTCGAACAAATGCGCGGATAGGGTTATCGTTATTGCCGCGTTCTGAAAAGCTGACTAGACACCGAGATAATATGAATTCAATTTTTACTGGCGCTTCATCGCGAGGAGAGGATAAGTTTCGATGACCTTTCGCAAGCAGTCTATTGTTACCCTTGGTCTGGTTTCCGCACTGGCACTGGGCATATTTGCGGCTCCGGGCTGGGCGGATCTCAAGCAATATATCCAAAAGCCCGAGGCCGAGTTTGCTTGGAAACTAAGAGAGAAAATCGAGAGCGAACAAACTGGAGACCGAATTTACGATCTCCATTTTGTGTCACAGACCTGGCAAGGAAATGCCTGGCAGCATCAATTGCAAATCTATCAGCCTCGAAATATCGCGCCGAACTCGACCATGTTCCTGTGGGTCACGGGTGGTTCAGCGAGAACGACCTATATCTCGTTGGGCTTGGAGTTGGCACGAAAAATCAATGCTCCGGTGGCGATTCTTTACCACATTCCGAATCAGCCGCTGCTGGAAGGTAAACTCAGTGAAGACGATCTGATCGCCGAAACTTTTGTCCGATACCTCAAGACCAAGGATGAAAGCTGGCCGCTGCTTTTGCCGATGGTAAAAAGTGTCGTCAAAGCGATGGACGTCTTGCAGGCGTTTGGCAAAGGAGAATGGGGCGAGCCGACAGACGGCTTCATCGTTTCCGGGGCATCGAAGCGCGGTTGGACGACATGGTTAACCGCTGCCATCGACCCACGCGTTCGTGCAATTGCTCCCGTGGTCATTGACACGCTGAATATGCGCGCGCAGCTGCCGCGACAACTCAAAGCTTTCGGCGCATACAGCGCCCGCCTTGCGCCCTACACCACCCGTGGTTTGGTACCGATACCCGAAACACCCGAAGGCCAGCGTTTATTGAGCATGGTTGATCCCTGGGAGTACCGCGACAAACTGGCCTTGCCCAAGTTGATCGTCAACGGAACTAACGACTTCTACTGGGCGACTGACGCGCTCAATATCTATTGGAAAGAGCTTGCAGGAGAGAAATGGGTCGTTTACGTGCCGAATGCCGGGCATGATCTGAGGAGGCAGGACAAACCTAAATCGGATCAGTTGACTGATTTCGTCAATGGTCTTGCGGCTTTCGTCCGACATCAAATTGGTCGCCGGTCCATGCCGAACTTGACATGGAAACACGAAACCGTGAACGGCCGGTTACGCCTAACGATTGACGCAAGTCCGGCACCTAACGGTGCGAGGCTCTGGGTCGCACAGACCGAGACTCAAGATTTTCGTAGAGCTAGCTGGACAGAGCAAGCGGTTACCCTTTCCAACGGCATGATCATCGGCGAAGTAACTCCGCCAGAGAAAGGCCATCTCGCGTTCTATGGCGAGCTGGATTACGAAATCGACGGTCTGAAATATCACCTGTCGACTCAGATGCGGATGACGGAATGAAGTAGACCTGAATCCATGTTG
>DATFRK010000904.1:0-6403 GCA_035263325.1 Pyrinomonadaceae bacterium
GGCAGTAAGCGCCGACGTCAGTAACGAAGGCGACAATGTGCGCCTGGTCCAACAGGCGACCAACGCCTTCGGACCGATTGACCTTTTCTGCGCCAACGCGGGAATTGCCGGCGCAGCAGGAGGAGTAGACGTTGCGAATGAGGTGTGGCAACGGATCTGGGACGTGAACGTAATGTCGCACATCTTTGGAGTGCGAGCCGTGTTACCGGGGATGCTGGCAAATGGTGGTGGTTACTTGTTGCACACGGCATCGGCAGCGGGATTGCTCACCCAGGTTAATGGCGCGCCTTACTCCGTAACCAAGCATGCGGTGGTGGCGTTAGCCGAGTGGTTGTCGATCGCTCACGGTGACGCGGGAATTAAGGTTTCCTGTTTGTGTCCTCAAGGAGTGCGCACGCAGATGTTGTTGGGCGATGCCGGTGAGCGGGCCAGTTTCCTGCTGGCAGAGGCTATCGATCCCGAGGATGTGGCGGAGACGGTGGTTGCTGGACTGGCGGAGGAGCGTTTCTTGATTTTGCCGCACCCGGAGGTGGCGCAATATTTTCAGCGCAAGGCCAACGACTACGATCGCTGGCTGAAAGGCATGCGTCGGATGAATGCGCAAATCCAGGACGCAAAGCACTAGCAACGGTAGCTAACGCTGAGATACCACCGGCTATAGCTCGTGGTCTTCAATTTCTGCCTAGAAACAGACCGTCGCAGTGTTCAAAAGATCCCACCGACTTCAGTCGGGTGGAGTTTCAGTTTCAACCTAGGTGGCAGGACCTAACAATTGTGGAGATACCACCAGATTCATCTGGTGGAGTTTCAGTTTCAACCTGATTAGCGTGAGCAGAGGTACGTTAGGTTGAACTTGAAGCTCCACCGGCTGAAGCCAGTGGTATCTAATCAGGTTGTAGGGCCTGGTTAGGTTGAACTTGAAACTCCACCGGCTGAAGCCGGTGGTATCTCCAGTCCCAACGAAGGAGCTGATGACCGTTGCAAATCAGAACTCTCAAAGTCCTCTCGCTACCATTGCTGTTCTGCTTCTTTGCTTTCCCCGCTCTGTTCCTACATACAAAGGTCACCGCTGATATCTCGCAGGACCCAACTCCCAACAATGGACTCACCAGCGCTGACCACTACCGCGAGCGGTGCGCAAAATGTCACGACAAGCCTATCGGTCGCGTACCTCCCCGCGCGCAGATCGAAAGGATGGCTAACGAAGACGTTGTTAAGACGTTGACCTCCGGCACAATGAAGGAGTGGGCCGACGGACTGACTGCAAATCAAATCAATGCCCTCGCCGTCTTCGTAACCGGAAAACAACCGAACACCAGCGTGCGGCGGACTCTCAGCCCAAACCTTTGCACCGAGGCTCCTGGGCCAATCAATCTGAACAGTCCGCAATGGAACGGTTGGGGTCGTGACCTGGATAACTCACGCTACCAACCTAAGCCTGGAATCAGGCCGGAAGATGTACCAAGACTAAAGGTCAAGTGGGCCTGGACGCATCCCGGTCCGATGGCCACTGGTCAACCCACCATCATTGGCGACCACCTTTTCGTAACTACTGAAGTCGGCCAGATCTTCAGCTTGAATGCCCAGACTGGTTGTACCTACTGGGCCGTTAATGCGGGCGCCGGCGTGCGTTCAGCCATCAGTGCCGGACCACTTCCGGAGGGCTCTAAAGCAAAGTTTGCGATCTATTTCGGCGATCAAAGATCCAACGTGTTGGCGCTCGATGCGGCAACCGGCGAATTGCTTTGGAAGACAAAAGTTGAAGACCATTCGCTATCTCGCATCACCGGATCCCCCGTGCTCTATCGTGACCGGCTTTACGTGCCTGTCTCCTCCATTGAAGAAGTCGGCGGCGGAAACGACAAATACGAATGCTGTAAGTTTCGCGGTAGCCTGGTTGCCCTGGACGCCTATACCGGGAAGATTATTTGGAAAAGCTTCACCGTCCAGGATGAACCCAAGCCTTTCAAGAAGAATGCAGCCGGCACACAAATGTATGGTCCAGCGGGAGGGGCCATCTGGTCCGCGCCAACTCTCGATCTAAAGCGGAAGTTGATCTACGTCGCCACCGGTAACTCTTACACCGACGTGTTTACCGGTCAGTCAGATGCACTGATGGCGTTTGCCATGGAGACCGGCAAACTAACCTGGGTAAACCAGGTGACACCCAAAGACAATTTTCTGGTTGGTTGTAAGAAACCGGGGGTGGGCAACTGTCCCGAAGATGCTGGGCCTGACTACGATTTTGGCAGCTCACCAATTCTTTGCACCTTACCCGGTGGCCAGCAGATACTGCTGGCCGGGCAAAAGTCCGGGGTCATTTACGGCATGGACCCCGATCATAACGGCAAGGTCTTGTGGCAAGTCAGACTCGGTGCTGGCGGCGCGTTAGGTGGGATTGAATGGGGGTTCACGAGTGACGGGCGCAATGTTTATGTGCCGGTCGCTGATGTGTCCGGAGCCGAACGCAAGCCCGGCATTTCGGCGCTGAAGATTGCGAATGGCCAGCAGCTCTGGCACGTTCCGGCGCCGGCACCAAGTTGCAGTTGGGGCAATAACCGCTGCAACAACTCCCAATCGGCTGCGGCTACAGCAATTCCCGGCGTAGTTTTTTCCGGCACGGTTGATGGTCACCTGCGGGCTTATTCAACTGGTGACGGAACGGTCATCTGGGATTACGACACGGCAATACCAATCACGACGTTGAACGGAGGGCTTACCAAAGGTGGGGCGCTCGATGGCGGTGGACCAACGATTGCGAATGGGATTCTTTACACGAACTCCGGCTACGGAAAAATTGTGGGCCAACCCGGAAATTTATTGTTAGCTTTTACGGTTGATGGGAAGTAATAGAGAACCGGGGAGCAGCAGCGACCGGATGTCCCCACTCAACTCATAAAAACTAGCTCTTCCAGGTGAGTAGGCACATCCGCTCGCTACCGCTCGCGGTTCTCTATTGGCTTAGTGGCTTTTCTTCGTTGCTTTGTTGGAGATCTGATAAGTCTTCGCTTGATCGTGCACGATGTCGAGCAAATTACCCATTGCCACGCCAACGTCAATCAGGTGCAAGCCCCAGTCTGGCAGCACCTGGCCATCGCGCACCACATCACCGGTGATGTCATCAGCCCGCGGGTCGGCCGGGTCGCCGTGCACCGTAATCGCAAGATAAGAACCCTTCTCATTCGAGACGCACTCTGCCGTTAACATCCCAGGCAAACTGACAAAGGGCGTATCGATCGTCTGCGCCGTACTCACCCAGGATTTTTGCACGACCTCAGAAGCAGACACTCCGCTACCCCGCGTTGACATGTAGGCATGCAATTCGCCACTGCCACCACCCAGGGCCGCGGGATTAGTGCACGCCGACATCATGTTCTCACCTGCCACTTTGCCAAAGCGACTGTTTGCGGGCGGCGGTGAGTTGGCCCGGAAAGAAGCGTAAGTAACCACGCAGCCAGTCTGTTTCGACGAACGACAGAGCGGCATACTTTGAAATGCTCCGCCAACATCTTTGCCACGGGGCACTGGTAAACTTGTTCCCAACAACAAAGCCGAGACAATGCGCGCTTGCACCGGCTTACTGTCGATCTCATTCTTGATCAACTGGGTCAGCACCATTGAGCCTTGAGAGTGCCCGATGAGTACAACCCCGCGACCCTTGTTGTCGTGCTCAAGGTAATAGTTCCACGCGTCGCGCACGTCGTTGTACGCCAGCTCCCGATCGACCGGCATCGATCTACCCGCAAGGAAGGCGCGCAACGCCGCCAGGGTCACCTGACGGTAGAGCGGCGCATATACCCGGCACTGCGATCCGAAACGTGCAGCCTGGGCCTTGATTACATTCACCTCTTCCGGTCCCGGCGTCATGTCGCTATTCCCTGTCGCATCGTTCGAGACAGTTGGATAAACATAGAAACAATCGATCGTCGCCTTTGGATCAGCGGCCCAACTCTCACGAGACAGCTTTCCATTGGCGGCAATGACCGTCGTCGTCAAATCGATGTCACAGGCATCGTGTCTACCGGGACGACAAAGCCACGTTTCATCTTTGCTGTAGTCATTTTTAGCGGCCGCCGGAGCCGGTTGATTTTGCACGAACGCAGCGTGCACCAACCCGGCCAACAAGAACGCAGTGAATACTGCGGCGATCAGGAATTTTCTGAACATTTTTGCACTCCCTGGTTTATTGTCGCTTCGCGGTCCAGGTCGCAGAACCAATTTCACCGAGATCTGCGGTGCCTTTCATCGTCCCGTCCTTTTCGACGGTGCCGCTGTATTTAATCGTGGCATCCTGACCTTGCACCGAGATCTTTATGGACCAGTCGACCTTGTTTCCTTTGACTGAACCGGTCAGCGGCGCTTCACCAAACGCACCTTTGTACTGGCCGGTTAATTTTTCCCCTTCTTGCTTAAAGGTAAAGGTTGGCGTGCCAGAACCGGCCGGCGTTTCAACTTGAAAATTCCAGGGCCCGGTTATGTCAATCTTGTCGCCGGCGGGTGCGGCGGTTGCGGCTGGGGCCGGAGCTTTCGCCGTCGCGGCTGCTTCACCAGCGCGTTGGGCCGTGAAATCACCCTGGGCCAGACCGCCGTAGTCCGCGCTTCCTTTTATTGAGGCGCCGTCAAGAGTACCGGCGAGAGTTATAAGCATGTCGTTATCTTGAAACTTGATCGTGTATTTGAGCTTGAGGTCTTTGCCGGTAAGCGTGCCTTCGATTGGTATTTCCCCCCGCTGTCCTTTAACAACGCCAGTAACCTTCTCGCCGTCTTGTTTGAGCATCATTTGCACGTTAAAAGTTCCCTGCGGTGACGTCAAAGTCGCGTCCCACGTTCCAGTCGAGTTCGGTGATTGTGCCGCGGCGGTGGTCACGAACAGAGCCAACGCGAGTATCAGCATCGTCGCTAATCGTTTCATGGTAGAAACCTCCTCTGTAACTTGTCGTTGAAGCCTAGATTCAGGTCGCAGTACAATGAGAAGCTACCGAACGGTCGGTAACTTAGCATCGAGATGAAATATGCGTCAAGTTGTGAAATCGGGAATTCGAAATCTTGGCTATTATGGAACAGATCATGGAACAACCGTTATGGAATTTTGAGCAGGAACCCACTGCTGAATCGCTCGATGAGACAGCTATCAACCTGCGAGCCTACTTCGACCGCATGCCGGACGAAAAAATCCTGCAATACCAGCCCCAGTGGTCTGACGAACAAACCGTAGCCTGGGACGACAACTTCCGTGACGACGGCAACTTGATGCTGCTTTGCTCTGAACGCGACGTGGATGTGTTTGAGTACCGGCGCGTGCTGGAAAAATGTATCTCGTATCGCAATCGGGTGCGGCCGCGCTTGACCACGGCAGTGCAAGGAGATCTCTCATGACAAAATCGATCCCTGATGGATGGCACAGTGTTACGCCTCGTCTGGTTGCTGAAGATGCGGCCGGACTCGTTGAATTCTTGCAGCAGGCCTTTGGCGCCACCGGCGATACCAGTGTTGAGCCATTCCAGATGAAGATCGGTGATTCTATCGTGATGGTGAGTGGCACCGGCGTGCGCAGTTTGATGCCGGCGTTTCTTTATCTTTATGTTGATGATAGCGACGCGACTTATGAGCGGGCCTTAAAAGCCGGCGCGGAATCGCTCGAAGCACCACAGGACATGCCGTACGGCGATCGACGAGCAATGGTGAAAGACCCGGGCGGGAATATCTGGCAAATCGCTACGCATAACAAAGAACGTTTTGCGGACTTCCTGCAACAACGCGCCCAAGCGTAAAGCTCAATACTCACAGAGAGCGCTGTGCACGGCGTAGGGCTTAACTTCCGCCACAAACTTCACCCCGTGACAAGTAGCGCAGATTGGACCACGCTGGGCGCCCAGGTGTTTTGCCGCGGTGTTTCCGTGCAAGTCATGGCAAGTCAGGCAGGTGGTGCTTTGCTCACCGCGGCTCACCACATCACGAATATTTTGCAGAATGTGACGGTCGCCTGGATTGAGTGTCTCATCATCGGCCTTACTGAAATCCACTTCGAAGTCCTGGAACAGATTGTCGCCGGCGATGAAGGTGTTGGGATACGGCAAACCCGTCGAGCGCGACTTACCGAAACGCACATGACACTGCGAGCAAATCGACGTGATCGCCCTCGCGTCGTCACGTCGTTTCTTCGACAGCCACATCAACGACGTATCTTTTGAGTGGTCCAGGGTGGCGTCTCCATGACAGGCGTAACAATCGATCCCGAAACCGGCAAATGTTTTGGCAGTTTGGTCGATACCGGTTGCATGACAACCAGCGCAGCGGTTGCCGAAACGCTCCTTGTCCCACGACAAGTTGTCCAAATCGATCCATTTATCAACAGTTGCGCCTAGACCAAGAATAGCTTGTGTGTTCAGTAACGCGAACTTTC
>DATFRK010000905.1:0-3548 GCA_035263325.1 Pyrinomonadaceae bacterium
GAAATCTAAGCGGATCAATTATGAGTTCGTCACGATTCGACGAATGAACCATGCGCCGGACGAAGGAACGAAAGAGATGATTTGCGCCATCCGATTATGCGAGACGGGAAGGTAGCTAAAAATAGTCGAAATGGGAGAAGCATCTGATGAGAGCAAAGCTGCCTAATAAATATGAAGAAGTCACTTACGAAAGATTAAAACGTGCGTGTGAACCAAATGGCCCCCACGTTTTCCCCCAAAGTTCGGTCGCTGACACCATTTCTCTTAATGGCCTCTAGGTTTCGTTTTTGTAAAAACCGGGACCATTCCCTTGCAGTCGGATGTTGTAAAAATCCATCGTGAGAACCAGCAGGTCGTCCGGCCGCACGACCTCGACGAAAAACTCCTTGGTCCATCTTCGTACAAGTACGAAGGCAGTCAGGTGACCCAACTTAGAGCGGAATTATTGCGAAGACTGCTACCGTAGCGCCGACTCACGTGTTTGCTGTTTAGCCGATTGTGTTTCTCGCAAGACGTCGTCGCTAGTCAGGGCTCGGAGGTACTCGACGATGGTATTGATTCCTGATCCGTTAGGTTTAGCGGGCGCATGCGTTCATCGATGTTGGGATTTGGTTTACCTCCCTATTATAGAACTTCAACACCTCAAGTGAGTCACGCAATTAAGTCAGTACCGTAACGCGGTAGCGCCGGGTCCGCTCACACCATCTGTGCGCTTGACGTCGCTGGCCGACCCCTCGCTACCGCGCTACGGTACTGACTCCATTGCAATTAACCGAGTTTTTCTGTGAGCCGTTGAGCATATATGGCCCTGTCAGCTCAATGTCGCGGAGAGTAGGCGTTTGAACGCAACATGTCCTTTGTCTTCGGAAGGCGGCGCGAAAGAGCTGGTGCTGGACCAGGGCGTGGAGATGTTGATTCGCGTCTATCGCGATTGATCAAGTGTACTGAATCTCTCGGATTTCTAAGTCGTGACTGACTCTAATTTTTAGCCGGACGCGCATTCTCAGATGAAATCCGCGCAATTTGCGAAGACAACGATTTAGATTTCGTTGTCCAATGCCGCTGTCAGGCTTCCGAGTCTGCGGGAGAGGCTCTGAAATGTTTGTAGCTGAGCAAGACGAGTTGCGGAGGTTTCATTCGAACAACAATCACGGAGCTTCAGTTCCAACCGCTCCACCGCATGCTCAAAGTTTTGCTTTTCGCCTGATGGTCCAGATTCGATCCGGTTTGCCATACTGTCGAGTGTTTTAGCCAGGCTGTCGTCGAACTCCAACTGCGCTTCACGTAACGAGTCTGGTAGTTCAAATCCTGGCAACTGGACTCGATATTTAAGCCACGTTGTTTCCATCACGAAAATCGCGCGCAACTTGGTTTGCCAGGCAAGAATTCGCTCTCGCAGTAACAAATTCTCCTGCCGGCGAGGGCCGAATTCAAATAGAACAGCGTCAGCCAGGGCCCTCACCTTATCCAAATTGGCGTTAATCGTTTCGCGCAGAGAATAGGTCCGTTCGATTCTCACTGTCAGATCCTTTGAAAGCGATCCTCCCGCAAGTTGTGCCAGTTGTCTTAAGCTGGAAGTGAACGCGTTTTGCATCGCCACTACGGCCGGCGCACCCCAAAGCTGGTCAAATATCAGCCACATCATGAATAGGCCAAGCAGAATGCCGATCACCCGATCTCTCGCCAACGTAAGCGACGTCTGCACTTTGAAATCGCCAAGATTGATGAAGAAGAACGCAAGCATAAGTTGATACCCGAAATTTGAGAAGCGTGAGCTGGATGTGTATAACCACGCACCAATGCTAGTCGCGCCTATAAACAGTAGTGTGAACCCAGTGATTGAATCGAGGTACGGCAGAATGAATATCTGCGCCCCGATTCCAAGCACAACGCCTCCGGCTATAGCGCCAGTGATGCTCAGCAATTGTTTCTGACGCGATGCGCCGATAGTGCTAAGAGCGGTCACCATGCATATCAAGAGTGAGACGCTAATGCCTGGCCAGGCAACGGCAGTGTAGATGATGTAGCAGAGGCTGGCCGCGAGCGCACCTCTTAACGCGAATTTTAAGTGTTCAGGATTGGATAGCGCATCCGCGACAAACAATCTTGAGGGCGGCTCGCTTGATGGTAGAGGCAAGTGTACTGCGGAGCCGTCGGAACCCGAAAACACCTGAGACATAAGCGAGACGGTGGTTTCCATCTCGCCTAAGAGTGGAACGACATGAGACGCGTCACTTTCGCTAGAGAACTCGATCGGTGTTGGCTGCCTCCCGTTCAAGAAATCGCTACGAATGCCGGCGATGCTCTCGGCCAAGTTGCGTATTCGCTTCCGCTCAAGATCATCAAGCTGAATTGTGAGATACGTTAGGTTCGAGGCGATGTCCACCAGTCTTCCGACCAGCACCACAACAGTACTCATTTGCTCCGCGTAATGAAGCGAACGATCAGAGGTGCGCACAATGCGGCGCAACCTCGATGTGCCGACCGTTGCAAGACGCGTAAATGTCTTTTCCGTTCTCTCATCCACCGGTTCGCCGGCGCTGTAGCTTTTGAGTAAGGCTTCAACGGTAGACAGGCGCTCTACAATCGCGCGGAGAAGCTCATTCCCACCTCGGAACGCAGCGAAGACAGCTTCGACGAACAAAGTAACTGCACACCCGATCGCCATCTGCAAGAGCGCCCAAAGTGTACCTTCCACCTTGAGCTCCACCGGTATGTGCATATCCCACAGCGGAATTGTGAATACGATCAAGAGGCCGAAGGCTATAGCCGCAGCGTAATTGGCGATCACGCTAATGCCATAGAACATTATGAAGAACGTCCCCATGATCCAGAGCACGCGCAGTGGCGGATAGCCCAATGCGAACGTCCCTCCGACTAACACGTAGACGGTCGCCAGACCAAAGGCAATGACAGTCGCGGTTGCAGAGTTCACCGTTGCTCGCTGACTCTCGCGTGAGATGAGAAATGTGAAGACCGCGCCCACAGCGCCGAACGGAATACGAAATGTCATGGTGAGGATCATGACTATAGTTGCAGCCACGACTATGCGTGCTACGAGCTCTGCCCTTCCTGGGTAGGGCGTGAGCTCGTTTTTGACAAATTCCCAGAACCAGACAAGTGGTCGGGACAACTCTGCCATTTCTTGCGCTGCCGTAGCCATAATTAATGTTTACGAATAATCACCACCGCCGACTGGCCCACGCGAAAAAGATCTGGTGGCGGATCCTCCACCCTGACGCGAACCGGATATCGAGACGCCAGATGCACCCAGTTAAGCGTACGCTGAATATTCGGCAGGTCGCCGCTCAAACTGCCGATGACATCGGCATCAGGGGTAACGCCGAAACCGACGCTGTCCACGACGCCGGAAAAGCGCACGTTCGGCTTCCCCATCACGAAAACATCGGCCCGCATTCCGGGCTTGATATGACGCAACTGGCCTTCACGAAAGTTGGCGACCGCCCACCAGACGCGCGTGTCGATGAGCGTGAACATTTGCTGCCCCACATGGGCGTAGGCTCCTCTTGAGATAGTAAGATTGGTCA
>DATFRK010000906.1:0-3788 GCA_035263325.1 Pyrinomonadaceae bacterium
CAGATCCCGCCAGGAGCGACCAGTAGGAGTCGGCCTGGTTACAGCCACGGCTGCAAACAGGCCGACGTTGATCAGGATCATGGCCAGCCAGAACCAGACGAAAATCTTTAGGAAGAGGCTGCGCATGAAGATCTTCATGGGGGATTACTCCACTGCTGCGCCATAAATGTAACCGACCCCGCGAATCGTTTTGATTCGTTCGAGTCCGTTCACCTGGTGGCCCAGTTTCTTTCTTAGATTGCTAACGTGCATGTCGATACTGCGATCGAAGGGTGAGAGCTGACGTCCCAAGACTTCTTTTACCAGGTCCTCGCGTTTGACGATCTGTCCGGCGTTGCGCAGTAGTATTTCCAACAGATCATATTCAACCCCGGTTAACTCGACCATTTCGCCGGCGCGGCGCACATTGCGAGTGTTACTGTCCATCTCCACATCGCCCACCACCACTGTCTCACGATTTGCATTGCTCGACTCCAGCGGCTGCGTGCGTCTCAACACCGCACGAATCCTGGCTACCAATTCACGAGGATTGAATGGCTTGGGCAAGTAATCATCGGCGCCTATTTCGAGCCCGACGATCCGATCGACATCATCGCCGCGGGCAGTCAACATCAGCACTGGAATACGCGACTTGGCCCTGATGCGGCGGAGCACATCGAACCCGTTGGTCCCCGGAAGCATCACATCGAGTACTACCAGGTCATGCTCGTCAGAAAGCGCGCGGTCAATGCCGCGCTCGCCGTTGTGAATTGCTTCCACGGTATACCCTTCGGGCTCAAGGTATTCCCCTACCAATTCGCAGAGACCGACGTCGTCGTCGATGACCAAAACGCGTTCCATTAGTTGCTCAGCATAATTTAAAGACATCGGTGCTGTCCTGGACAAGGACGGCCAATCCTACAATATTGGTGGATTTTCATCCGTAAAGAAGTGTCAATCCGTAAGCCTTTGAACTGACAAAACTTTACAAACTGTTGACAGACTCTTTACGCCCAATTTCGCTAAAATTGCCCCTCTTGTGTAGGCGGTTACTTGCTGTTTGTTCACGCCCATGCAAAAGCAACCCGAAGGAGCCTGCAGCATAATGAAGAAAATACTGTTAGTCCTAGCCCTGTGCGCTAGCTCGACCTTCGCCCAACAGCGTTCGGGCTCGCTCAAAGGTCAGGTACTGGATGAGTTAGGTGGCGCCATAGTGGGCGTGACTGTGACCGCAACCGACTCAACCGGGGCAGAAAAGAGCGCGGTCACCAATAATGGTGGCGTTTACACTTTCAACAACCTGGCACCGGGTAAGTACACCGTACATGCTTCGAATCCGGGCTTTGCCATGTACGAAAACACCGACGTCGAGGTAACTGCCGGCAAGGCCGCGCAACTCGACATCACCTTGAAGGTCGCAATTGAAGAACAGAAAGTTACGGTAGCGGCTGAAAGTTCTTCACTGAGCACTGAGGCTGAGAACAACGCCGGCGCCGTGGTGTTGAAGGGGGCTGATATCGATGCCCTACCCGACGATCCAGACGATCTCGCAGCGGCGCTGCAGGCATTAGCTGGTCCATCCGCTGGACCAAATGGCGGTCAGATATTCGTTGACGGTTTCACTGGCGGTCGTCTACCGCCGCGCGCTTCGATTCGTGAGATCCGCATCAACTCAAATCCCTTTTCTGCCGAATACGATCGACTCGGCTTTGGCCGGATTGAAATTCTTACTCGGCCCGGTACCGATAGATACCGCGGGCAGGCGTCTTTCAACTTCAACGATGACGCATTGAACTCGCGCAATCCGTTTGCGCCTGACCGGCCCCCGCACCAGTCGCGCCAGTACGGCGGGAACTTTAGTGGACCAATCTCCAAGAAGAAGGCTTCATTCTTTCTCGACTTCGAGAAACGAGATGTTGATGACCAGGCCGTGGTGGTGGCCCAGGTCGTAGATCCAAGTCTGAACATCGTTGACTTTAATGCGACAGTGCCCGTTCCCAGTCGACGTACTACTTTTAGTCCACGCCTTGATTACCAGATTAATCACAACAACACGCTGGTCGGTCGTTACAACTTTACCCGGTTCACTAATGTCCAGGGTGTGGGCGGCTTTTCATTGCCCTCGCGAGCTTACGGCTCAGAAAACGAAGAACAGTCGGTCCAGCTAACCGAGACCGCGGTAATCAACAAGACTATTGTCAACGAGACTCGCTTCCAGTTTGAACACAATACGAGACAGTTGAACGCGGACAATTCGATTCCGACGGTTCAGGTTTTGGATTCCTTCACCGGTGGTGGTTCACAGGTAGGCAAATCGTCAAACACTGACAACCAGTGGGAGTTGACGAATACCACCTCTTTCGTCAAAGGAGCGCACTCATTTAAGGTGGGCGGCCGTTTTCGGCACGTCAGTATTTCCGATTTTTCACCGCAGAACTTCGGTGGTACTTATACGTTCACTACCATCACCGCTTATCGAAATACTATCGCTGGATTAACCCAGCAGGCCAGCCAGTTTTCTCTGTCAGCCGGTAATCCCGAGGCGAAGGTTAGCCAGCTTGATTTCGGTGGTTTTGGCCAGGATGATTGGAAACTGCGGCCCAACTTAACGTTGAACCTTGGTCTCCGCTACGAAGCGCAAACAAACATCAGCAGTAATTTCAATATCGCTCCCCGAATCGGTTTTGCCTGGTCCCCACGCGGTGGTCAGCAAGCTAAGACAGTTATTCGTGGCGGCTTTGGGATCTTCTACGATCGCGTAAGCGAGAATCTGACCCTCAATGCTGAGCGTCTCAACGGCACGAACCAGCAACAGTTTATTGTGATGCAGCCGAACTTCTTCCCGCAGATCCCCACACCCGCGCAGCTGGAAGCTTTTTCGGTGCCGGTGTCGATCTATCAGAAGACACCTGGTCTGGAGGCGCCTTACACGATACAGGGCGTGATTAGCGTAGAGCATCAGCTGCCGCACAACATGACGGTCGCGACTAGCTACATCAACGTCCGTACGCTGCACGTACTTCGTACCAGGCCTATCAACGCGCCCCTCCCCGGAACGTTTACCGGCGTGCCAGGCAGCGGTGATCGACCCCTGGGTACTAATGACAACATTTTTGAATATGAATCCAGCGGGCGCTACAGCCAGAATCAGTTGATCGTCAACTTTAATAGCCGGCTGCATCCGCGCCTGTCATTTAATGCGTACTACGTCTTGGCAAAGGCCAACAGTGACACCGATGGCTCCGGCACTCTTCCTTCAAATCCCTACGACCTGAGTCTTGATTATGGCCGGGCTTCGGGAGACATCAGGCACCGCTTCGTCATGACCGGGAACGTACGCGCACCCTGGAACATCAGTCTGAGTCCGTTTGTGATCGTGCAATCCGGGAGGCCGTTTAATATTACCGTCGGTAGAGACTTGAACGGCGACACGGTCTTTACTGATCGCCCCGCGTTTGCGACTGACCTAACGCGCCCGAGTGTGGTCGTTACCAATTACGGCGCCTTTGATCTACTGCCTTTGCCTGGTTCAACTATCATTCCGCGAAACTTCGCTGAAGGTCCAGGATCCGTCACCTTTAATCTGCGCGTCAGCAAGACCTGGAGTTTTGGTAAGGAAGGTGGATCATCAGCGGCTAACAACCAGCAGAATCGTCGCAATGGAAATGCCAATGGGAATCGTGGCGAAGGCGACCAGGGCAATAACCAGCGCATGATGGGCGGCATGGGCGGCAGAGGAGGTCCGGGTGGTGGTGGTCCTGGCGGTGGTGGTGGTGGCGGCGGCTTCGGCGGTGGCGGCCGTGGCGGCG
>DATFRK010000907.1:0-8389 GCA_035263325.1 Pyrinomonadaceae bacterium
GAAAACTGGGCGGCTCATTTTCGCCATGCAGGCGAGAGATACGCGACTCGACATTGAAGTGGGTACCGTCTTTCTTAACTCCCACGTGTTCAAAAATCAACGACCGTTTGCTTTCTGACACCTCGCGCAGGAATGGCTCGATCCTGGGCCAATCAACTTCAGCAATGAAGTCGTGGGCATTGAGACCGATGACCTCTTCTAAACTGTCGTAACCGTAGAGTTTTAACCCCTGGTAATTGGCCATTACCAGTCGCATGGTGGCATCGATGACCCCCACTGCATCGGGCGCTGTTTCAAACAGGGTGCGATAGCGCTCTTCACTTGCCGTTAGCGCGTCTTCAGTCTTTTTGCGTAGCGTAATGTCGTTGGCGGAGTGAATCAGGCAGGCCTGCCCGTCAATCTCAATTTTTTCAATCGACAACAACAACATCAGCTCAGCGCCATTCTTCAGCCGCATGCTAGCTTCGTGGTCTCTGACTCTGCCATCCTGCGCGAGACACTCCATCACAGACTTTCGATCTTCAGGGTTGGGCCAGATCTTCAATTCCAACGCTGTATGGCCCACCGTTTCTTCACGCGAGTAACCAGAAGTGGCGACAAAGCGATCGTTTACGGCCAGGAATACGCCGCTATCAAGCGCCGAGATCGTAGCCAGGACCGGGTTGGAATTAAACGCCGTGGAGAAGCGACGCTCTGAAGCTGCCAGTGCTTCTTCAGCTCGCTTGCGCACACTGATGTCCTGGGTCATCACCAAGCCCAGGACAATTTCTCCATTGTCGTCGCGTACCGGCGAGACATGAACTTCGTATACCCGGCCTTCAATTGGCACTTCGGAAACGCCTGCCTCACCGCGCAAGCCGGTTCGGTAGAGTGGCTCGATCAGGCTACAAATTTCCGGAGGAAACACTTCCCAAATCGTTTTTCCCTCGAGTTCTGATTTCGAGAGACCACTTTCAGAAAGACCCTTTCCGTCAGCCAGTTGATATCTCAAGTCGCTATCAAAAAGCAGGACGGCCCCGTTGGGAAAATTTTCCGCCAACGTGCGATAGAGCTGCAAACTTTCGGGCTTGGTCATTCCTACTCTCTTGCAGGGGCTCGCTTAACCTTGGCGCTTGACCGGGCAGGCGAGGAACAGCTGATTCAGTCGGTCAGCAGCAAATGCAGATTTTGCGCCAGTTGACACCACTTATTAACAGAGGTGCGCTTGGATTGTAAACGACAACCAAGCTTATCAATTCTGGTATCATTGACCAATCATGAACCAGTTTCCCAATTTCACATGTCAACCATAATCAGCGAACCGCAACGCAAAGTTGCTTCAGTCTCCGAAATCAGGCAGCAGTTTCCCGCTCTCAAACGCGTCCACGAAGACTATCCGGTGGCGTATTTTGATGGCCCAGGTGGCACGCAGGTACCTCGCCTGGTAGTGGAGCGGATGAGCAATTACCTCTATCACCATAACGCAAACACTCATTGGAACTACCCGACAAGTGCTGAAACCGATGCCGCGATCGAGCTTGCACGCGAGGTCTGTGGCGAGTTTCTGAATGCCTCGGCGAGTGAGATTGCTTTTGGCGCGAACATGACAACGCTGACGCTGCACCTGGCACGCGCGCTTGGCGCCAGGTTCACGCCAGGAGATGAAATTGTGGTGACCGAGTTGGACCATCATGCCAACATTGATCCCTGGCGCCGGCTAAGTAGTGAGCGAGGAGTGGTGGTTCGCTCAGTAAGAATGAACAGGGAGACCGGTGAACTGGATTGGCAGGACCTGGAAAGCAAGGTAACAAAGCGAACGAAAGTGGTTGCGGTCGGCGCCGCGGCAAACTCACTCGGCACCGTTAACGATGTAACGAAGGCAGTTCAACTCGCTCATAGCGTGGACGCGCTCGCCTTTGTCGATGCGGTTCACTATGCGCCCCATGTGCTGCCGGATGTTCGGCAACTGGACTGCGACTTCTTAGGGATGTCTGCCTACAAGTTCTATGGGCCACACATTGGCATCCTGTATGGCAAGAAAGCACTGCTACAAGAAACAGACTTTCCGCGCCTGGTGCCGGCGCCGGATTACGCTCCGGAAAACGCTGAGACAGGAACACAAAACCAGGAGGGAATGGTGGGCGCCGGCGCAGCGGTCGATTTCCTCGCCTCGCTTGGCTACGGGACGACGCGCCGTGAACAATTACAGACAGCCTACGACGAACTGCACCGGCGTAGCGCAACGCAGGTTGAACGTTTGTGGGAAGGGTTAGAGCAGGTGAAGGGAGTCAAGCTTTACGGTCCACCTCCAACCAGGCCGCGAACAGCAACCGTTGCGTTTACGATCGACAAGTGCGCTTCGAGCGTTGCGGCCGGTGAGCTTGCAAAGAAGGGACTCTTCCTGTCGCACGGTGATTTCTATGCAGCCACAGTGGTAGAGCGATTGGGCTTGGGACCGGAAGGACTGTTACGCGCGGGATGTGCGTGTTACTCAACCCGTGAAGAAATCGAGCGACTGATCGCAGCCGTCGCCGAGTTGGCGTAAAGCGAGAGTCTAGATTGAATAACACACGCCAATCTGTGACCGTAGAATATGAGCGCTCCAACGCTTCTCTCGGTCCTCACCTTGACACCCAACTCAAAGAACTAAATTGCGCAGGACTTCCTCCCAACACCTCAATGGCTCTTAAACTCGAAGCGAGTTCGCATATGAATCCTCAATCATCCTCTTATAAGCATGGCCACATCCTCAGCCTCATGTTGAGGGTCCCGTTGGCGGTCGCGATATTTACCACCGGATCCGTCTTAAGCAATGTACAGTCAGGAAAGCGAGAACTTGATGACCGTGTGCCGAGCCACCTACCAATAAAGATCGGAATTAAGAAGGAGAAAGCATCGGCATTCAGTGATCTAAAAAATGAGCACTGGCAGCAGGACTTTGAACTGGAGGTCAAGAATATAGGAAACAAGCCAATCTATTGCTTATCTCTGGTTGTGCTTTTCACTGATGTCACAATGCCAGACGGAAAGCCTTATGGTGTTGGTCTGCGATATGGTCGGATCGAGTTCGAATCTCAGCCTGGGACGATACCCGTTGCCGAAGACAAGCCAATAAATCCAGGAGAAACTTTTACTTTTAAGATTCCGGACCTCAAGATCCAAGGCTGGGAGGCTTGGTCTCAACAAGAACATCTGGCCCAACCCAAGCAAATCCAGATCCTGTTTGACTTCTTAAGCTTTGGTGATGACACAGGTTTCGAGAGCCCCGGCGGAAAGGAGTCAGAACGAAAGAAGCCATCAGCCGTTAATTAACCGCCGACGAGCACTCTGTCCAATCTGGATTCAGTTTCAACTCTTCTTAACGCTTCGCATCATTCAGTAGCTACTCAGAATCGATCCTCAAGAGCAAGCCTCTTTTAGTCTCCAGCGATCAGGGTGAAGGGATAACACCGTGTCGGGATCTCGCGCGACTCCTTGAATGGCGACGGGTTGTCCATCCCGGTAGATCAGGTGATGGGTCATGTATACCGACACACGTTCGCCCTGGCGGTTCAGGATCACCACTTCATTGTTGACCGGCTGACGACTTTCCAGCATTGATCTGAGATTGCGCTCCACCAGGTCGGCATGCTCCGGCGCCACAATTTGCCGAAAATTCATGAATTTCAGCTCTTCGAGCGAATAGCCAAACAGTCTTTCGCCGGCTCGATTTATTGAGGTGTAGTTGCCTTCAAGGTCCTGCGTATAGATCACGTCTGAGGTATTCTCCAACAGTCCCAGGTAGCACCGCTCGTATTCAGCTTGTGATTCAAGGCTGCGCGCCTGGTCAATCACAGCGCAAATTGATTCTTCGAGATTGGCAGCGGTCAGCTGATCTTTGATCAAACAATCAGCCGCCCCATGATGGAGAGCCTGCAAAATCTCCGTGCCCGAGTTGTTCGTAAACATGATGGTCGGAGCAGTCAAACCCAGCAACCGGAGCTGGGCCAGCAACGAAGTTCTCTCGAAATTGGAATCAACCAGACAGACGTCGTAGTGAGACATGTTCAGACTGTCCTGGCATAACTGCTGTGAGCACATCGACGTCAACTCAAATTGATCGATGTCCATTTTCCTCAAAGTGTCTTCGATCTCCCGCTGGCGGTCAGCGTGATCGTAAATAAGTAAGATTCTGATATTTGCTTGGTCCATATAACTGGTTATCGATTCCTTAGAAGAAATTACCTGTGCTGCTGACACCACTGCATCTCTCAACGTCGGAAGCAAGCCGGCGCACAGTCAAGCTCTCTTAGTTTGAAACTTTTCAGTTAACGTGAGGTCTCTTACAAACCTTTTACTGGGATACAAGGTTCGTAGAGGCAGTCGCGACCAGTACAAAAGTGATCGACGACTTCGGTAAACAGTCGTTTGCCAAAAAAACTGAAACGGGGACGAGCGTAAATTCCGGGAGGGGCGACTATGCTTGCTGCAAACTACGTTGCCGGTCGCCTAGCTTTCGTTTGCGCGAATTCTAAGGTAGCGCCAAGCCCATTGGTGATCAGACGATTGCCGTAATGTTGTGAGTTTATTGCAAACACTCACTCAACTGGGCCAGTCTTGAGGGCGTTAATGCAGTCGGCCAGCAGTCCATAGGCTGTGCTCTGTAAGTTGGGCCGATGCGAAATCACTGTTAGACCAGGGATCATGTCTAGCTCAAAATGAACCCCCAGCGAGGTCCCGCGGATGTTACCCAACGGTTCGGACAGGGCGATCTGCTCCGGTCGCACTGATGCACTGACCGACCCGTCTTCATTGATCCTGGCGCGTGAAATCAGTTTGTAGGGCTTGCCTTCAGCGCGTGCGTCCCGGAGCGTAGCGGGACTCAGTGAGCGTACTCCTTCTCGTCGCACGTCCCGCGGCAACAACGGCTTATTGAGCACCACCCGGCTGAGCGCGCATACCTTCATCGTTGCGTCCCAACCATCGACATCATGGCTGGGGTCAGTTTCCGCAACGCCAAGATCCTGGGCAGCTTTCACCCCTTCTTCAAAACTGCGACCGGCCTCCATCGTTTCGAGAATCACATTCGTGGTGGAATTGAATATGCCTACGAATCCGCGCGGGCGGGCCACTGGCAAGGTCTCGCGGAATAGTGAGAAAACAGGCGCACTATCGAGTACTGTCGCCTCAAATAAGAACCGCTTGCCATTAGCGGCAGCAATGCTACTCAGTTCTTCGTAAGCATAGACCAGTGGCGCTTTGTTGGCAGTTATCGTATGAGCTCCAGCATTCAGCGAGGCGCGGAGATAATCAATCGCTGGTTGACCCGTTTCCGGGTTGAGCGATGTTGTTTCGAACAGCACATCGGGTCGGGCTACCTTCAACCATTCATTCAGTCCAGTGGTAGTCGTTACATCAGTTTCTTTTCCCGTTAAGAGCAACGCAGAATCAAAGCCATCATCTTTAGCCAGCCAACCCAGCCGACGAGTTGCAACCCCGGTGATCAGCCATTCAATGTTGTAGTCGCGACGCATATCAGCGGACTTTGCGACCAGGAGCCGTGCCAGTGCCCGACCAACATTGCCGAAGCCGAGAAAACAGAATCTGTAATGTTTCATTCGCGTCCTTCTGCAGTATTATAGTTGAGATCGTTTCAGGCCCTGGAGCTGCGATTCTTGATCTTTGTACTTTGTGCTTAGTTCTTTGTCGTGCTTCACGCCTTAAGTCTCGTTTCGTTAATCGTCGGTGGACAGTTGAGTCTTGGACCTCTGACAGAGTCGCGATCTTGTAAATTGTGTGACCCCTGTCATAAACCGCGCATGAAACAATATCACGATCTGCTGCGATCGATTCTTAAGAGTGGCACCAAACACCACGACCGAACTGGCGTCGGCACCATCTCCCATTTTGGTTTTCAAACCAGATTCGATCTTCGTGACGGCTTTCCGATTGTTACTACTAAGCGAGTCCCCTTCCGCTGGGTCGCCGAGGAACTGTTTTGGTTCTTGTCAGGCGACACTGATGAAGCAAACTTGCGCGCCAGGGGAGTGGACATTTGGGCCGAATGGGCCGATGAGGAGCATACGCAAAAGTTTGGCCGGGAAGTTGGAGATCTAGGCCCGGTTTACGGTTATCTTTGGCGCTCCTTCGGCGGAGACTATCCACAGCAGAATGGCGTCGATCAAATTGCCAACTTGATAAATCAAATCCAAACAAATCCCGACTCACGGCGATTGATCGTCACCGGTTGGGATCCGCGACAAGCGGATAACGTCGATCTGCCACCGTGTCACACGCTGTTCCAGTTCAAAGTTGAAAATCGACGCGTGCTTCATTGCCAGCTTTACCAACGTTCGGCCGACGCATTTCTTGGCGTTCCGTTCAACATCAGTTCCTACGCGCTGCTGCTACACCTGGTGGCCCACGTCTGCCAGTTGGAAGTGGGCGAGTTTGTTTACACCCTCGGCGACTATCACATCTATCAGAATCACCTGGTCCAGGTAGATGAATTGCTAGCGCGGGAGCCACTGCCATTGCCTGAGTTACAAATCAACGATCCCGACCACCGGTTGCGCGGACTCGATGGCCTACTGGCTTGCAACTATGAGAATTTGAATCTGGTGGGCTACAAGTCGCACGGTAAAATCGCGGCGCCGGTGGCCGTTTAACCTTGGAGTGCGGTCCCAACAGGTCGGGATCGCCGCTTTTCGAAAGCCTCAACTATGCTCATAGGAATCGTAGCAGTAGACAAACAAGGCGCGATCGGAAAAGGCGGCAAACTTCCCTGGCACTATTCCGCCGACATGAAGTTCTTCAAGGAAACAACCATCGGTAATGCAGTCGTCATGGGCCGGAAGACCTGGCTGACACTCAAGAAACCGCTGCAGAACCGGCTAAACATCGTACTGAGTCGACAATCGGAGATCGAACCACAGGAGTCACTCATCGTCCTCGGCGACGTTGAATCAGTACTGGCGTTTGGTAAATCTATGACTACTGACCTGTTCGTGATAGGTGGCGCGCAAATCTACCGTCAGTTCATGCCTTACATTGAAAAGTGGATTGTTACTGAAGTGCCCTTGACGGTGAAGGGAGCTGATGCATTCATGCCCGAGGGCTACTTGAAGGGATTTAAATGTGTGGATAAGAAAAAGCTGGACGATCAATTGGTAGTGAAATTCTATACCCGCTAAAAAAGTTCTGCCATCGCTTCCTCAACTGATCGCACTCCCACTACTCTGACGCCAAGCAATCGTTCCAGGCCTGACGCATTTGAAGCAGGCATCAGAATCTTCTTGAAACCCAGCGCCTGCGCTTCCCTCGCCCGGACCGCCGGCTGCATCGCGCCGCGCACCTCGCCCGTCAAACCAATTTCGCCAAACACCGCCGTATGTGGATCGACTGTGAGGTTCTTGAAACTCGAAGCAATCGCCGCCACTACGCCAAGGTCAGCAGCAGGTTCATCTACTTCCAGGCCTCCCGCAATATTCACAAATACGTCGTCGCCTGTTAACTGAAACCCAGCCCGCCTCTCAAGCATAGCAATGAGCAACGACACGCGGTTCTGATCGACGCCTTGGGTCATCCGTCGGCCGGTGCCGTACTTTGTTCCCGACACGAGCGCCTGGATCTCCACCAGCACGGGACGTGTGCCCTCCATACAAGCAGTCACAATCGAGCCGGCAACATTTTGCGGCCGCTCTTGCAGGAACATCTGCGATGGATTTGCTACGGGGATGAGACCAGTGCCCGTCATTTCAAAAACACCAACCTCGTTGGCGGCGCCGTAACGATTCTTAGTTGCGCGCACGATGCGATGGTTATGGTGTCGTTCACCTTCAAAGTAGAGCACTGTATCGACGATGTGTTCCAAGGCTTTTGGTCCAGCGATCGATCCATCTTTTGTAATATGACCGATCAGGAAAACAGGCACACCTCGATTCTTGGCCAGTAACAAGAACTGATGCGCCACTTCGCGAACCTGGGAGACGGAACCTGGTGCTGATTGAATTAAACTGGAAAAGACTGTCTGGATTGAATCGACGATGATTGCTCCCGGTTGCAGCCGTTCGATTTCATGGAAGATGTTCTCGAGGTTAGTTTCCGGCAACAGGTAAACACCCTTTGCCTCAACTCCCAGCCTTTCACCGCGGAGCTTAATCTGGCGTTCTGATTCTTCACCTGAGACGTAAAGAACGATTGCGCCTGTGCTACTCAAGCGATCGGCAACTTGCAACAACAGGGTACTCTTCCCGATTCCCGGATCGCCGCCGATTAGCACCAGTGTCCCGGGTACGATCCCGCCGCCGAGAACGCGATCAAACTCAGTCACGCCAGACGAAATTCTGACGTCATCTTGCGATTCGATTTCGCTGAAAGGAATCGCGGTTACCTCGCGAATTTTGAAACCACTGCGCGCCCCGCCCTTTCT
>DATFRK010000908.1:0-7163 GCA_035263325.1 Pyrinomonadaceae bacterium
TGCTCGCCGATGGATTCCGCTGGTGGATTGAACGTGTTCGCGTCGCCTTACAGATTGTCGATATTGCACGCATCGACCACTTTCGCGGTTTTGCTGCCTGTTGGGAAATTCCTGGTGGCGATAAAACTGCCGAGCGGGGCCGTTGGGTCGAAGCTCCGGGAAGAGAAATGTTCACAGCGATCAAGCAGGCATTGGGCGATTTGCCGATCATTGCCGAGGACCTTGGCGTCATTACTCCTGACGTAGAAAAGTTGCGCGATGATTTTGGCTTGCCCGGGATGCGCATTCTCCAGTTTGCCTTTAGCAGCGACACCACTAATCAGGATCTGCCACATAACTACCATCGCAACGTCGTTGTCTACACTGGCACTCACGATAACGACACCACGGTGGGTTGGTTCCATAGCGTTGCGGGAGAGGGTTCAACGCGCACGGCAAAGCAGATCAGTGAAGAGCGAGAGTTTTGTTTGCGGTATCTACACACAAATGGTGCTGAGATTCACTGGGATTTCATTCGCACGGTGCTGGCGTCTGTGGCAAACACAGCCATCATCCCTTTACAGGATCTACTTGGATTAGGCACCGAAGCGCGGATGAACCTTCCCAACAGCACCAGCGGTAATTGGACCTGGCGTTACCAACACAACGCCTTAACGGCTGAACACAGCGAGCGACTTAAGAGTCTGACTGTTACCTACGGCCGTACCGCAAAGCCAGTCGTCGAGACGATCAAGCTCGACTGAGACGAGGTGATGTTTCTGCTTCACTCTTCTGAACGGATTAATCTATCGGTGTAATCTGCGTAATCTGTGGATGGTGGAGGACCGAGATGCAAAAACCACGCTTAAGCTTTTGGCAGATCTGGAACATGAGCTTTGGCTTCCTCGGCATCCAGTTTGGCTGGGGTTTGCAACTGGCCAACATGAGCCCAATCTACAAGTACCTTCAGGCCGAAGAGAGCACGTTGCCCTACCTTTGGTTAGCTGGTCCCATCACCGGATTACTCATCCAACCGATAATCGGTTCTATGAGCGATCGCACCTGGAATCGACTGGGTCGTCGCCGACCTTACTTCCTCGTCGGAGCAATTCTCGCCAGCACCGCCCTATTCTTCATGCCAAACTCTCCAAAGCTTTGGGTTGCCGCTGGATTGCTATGGGTTTTGGACGCGAGCATCAATATTACGATGGAACCATTTCGCGCTTTTGTGGCTGACAAGCTTCCCGAAGAGCAACGAACCTTGGGTTTCGTAATGCAGAGTTTTTTCATCGGCATTGGTCAGACGCTAGCAAACGCGCTTCCGTTTCTTTTCGCGTCCCTGGGGTTGGTAGGTGTCCTCGCAACCGGAATACCGCTTTCGGTTGAGTATTCGTTCAAGATCGGGGCGGTGGTTTTCTTAGTAGCGGTGTTGTGGACCGTATTTACGACGAAAGAATATCCGCCGGACGATCTCGAAGCTTTTGCTCGCATGAAACGCCAAAAGAAGGGAATTACGGCGGGTTTCGGAGAAATATTTTCGTCAGTCGCGGAGATGCCGAGGACGATGAAACAACTGGCAGTCGTCCAATTCTTTACCTGGTTCGCGCTGCCCTGTATGTGGCAGTTCTTTGGCATTGCGATAGCACGTCACGTTTTCCTGGCGCCTGATGAGAAGTCTCCGCTGTTTGCTCAAGGGACGGAGTGGGGCGGACTCTGTTTCGCTGTCTACAACGTAGTCTGTTTTGTCGTCGCATTTCTAATACCAGCAATGGCGAAGGCGACCAGTCGGAAGACCGTACACATGATCGCACTGGTCTGCGGTGGGCTCGGCTTAATCTCGGTCTACTTCATTCACAATAAATGGACACTCTTCGGGAGCATGGTCGGGGTAGGAATTGCCTGGGCGTCGATCTTGTCAATTCCTTACGTGATCTTGTCCGTAGCGATTCCGGCGGCGCGGATGGGCGTTTATATGGGTGTATTCAATCTGTTTATCGTGATACCGCAGGTAGTGATGTCGCTCATTGTGCCTAATATCTTTAACAATATCTTGGGCGGCGATCCTCTGAACGCAGTCGTGCTGGGTGGGCTGTTCATGATTATTGCAGCAGCTTCGGTCGTGATTGTGAAGGACGTTCATGGACGTGTGCCGATTGAGGAAGTGGTCCAGGCCGATGCTCATGAATTGTTAACCGTTCAAGAATCTGCCCAACCGGTACCCAGCACCGGCCTGATTGATGAAGACTGAGAGACCACCATTACTACAGGAAAGACAATGAGAAAGTTCAGCACATTCCTCCTTCTCAGCGTTGCCTTGCTCTCAACGCTGATCGTTTCGACTTCCTACCCGAGTTTTCACCAGGCTCCTCGAGATGTTTCCCAACTTACAGCCAGGCCGGTGCGCGACTGGGTGCAGGATGGTGTCGTCTACGAGGTCTTTCCGCGTGCGTTTTCCCAGGGTGGAAATTTCGACGGCATCACCGCGCAACTCGACCGGCTGAAAGATCTCGGTGTCACGATTGTGTGGTTGATGCCCATTCACCCCATTGGTCAGGAAAGGAAGAAGGGGACCATCGGTAGTCCGTATGCAGTGCGCGATTACTACGGCATCAATCCGGATTACGGCAATAAGGAAGATCTAAAGCGACTAGTTTCCGAAGCACATCGTCGCGGTCTGAAAGTGATCATCGACATCGTAGCAAACCATACTTCCTGGGACAGTGTTTTGATCAAGAATCACCCGGAGTGGTTCAAGCGCGACTCGCAGGGCCAGATTACCTATCCACACGATTGGGTCGACGTGGCGGCACTCGACTATTCCAATGCAGGCCTGCGTGACTACATGATTGAGATGCTGCGCTACTGGCTGCGGGAGTTTGATCTGGATGGTTTTCGTTGTGATGTTGCTGGCGACGTGCCTACTGACTTTTGGGAGAAGGCTCGGGTCGAACTGGAAAAAGTAAAGCCTGACATCATGATGCTGGCTGAGGCGCACAAGGCTGAGCTCAGCGTCAAAGCTTTTGATTTGGGTTACTCATGGCCATTGCATAGCTCATTAACAGAGGTGTTGCAGGGAAAGAAGCCGGCTTCTGAGTTGAGACGGGATTGGGAAGCGGAAGTGAAGGAATGGCCGCGAGGCTCACTGAATCTGAGGTTTACTGATAATCACGATGAGCGTCGCGCGATTGCTCGATTTGGAGAGCCCGCAACGTTGGCAGGTTCAGCGTTTGTTTTTACTTTAGATGGCGTGCCGCTTTTGTACAACGGCATGGAAGTGGGCGACACGACAGAATCGGGCGCTCCGGCGTTGTTTGAGAAGCTGCCGATTTTCTGGCCCTTCATGGAACGCCGACCTGAATTCCCCAGGTTCTACAAGCAGATGATGGCTCTGCGTCAATCGAGCAGCGCCCTGCGTCGCGGCTCACTGCAATGGGTAAACAATTCTGACGAGTCGCGAGTAGTAAGTTATTTACGACGAAGCGCTGATGAAGAAGTGTTGGTGATCTTGAACTTGTCGAGTCGACCATTCTCAGGGTCGATTGCGGTTAGGAAGGTTGATAACTTCTCTGAGATTACGACAGACATTTCGCCGCAATCGCCTCCTGGTCCAACTGCGCAGGAGCGAAAGTCGGCTGCTCGCGTCAACCTGCCTGCAATATCGCTTTCTGCCTGGGGTTACAAGATTTTCCGACGCAGTGTGAAATAACTACGAGTTGATGCTGCGGCCCTGCGCGGTGGAGAATCACCTTTTTGGCTTCAACTCGTTGCACAAATTCCATAAGCAGTGAACGTGAAGGACCATGGCGCAAGGCCATGGCATCATGGCGGGAGGAGGGAAGCTTTTTGGTAGCGGTGAAACGTCAAATACCATGGCGCAAGGCCATGGCATATAGGACATCATGCAGCCTTGCGGCTGAGGCGGACCTTCCGATACCTGAGTAATCCTATCCTATTCATGGCGCGCGGGATCTCGCGGTTCTGCATAAACCACTTCCATATTTGTCCGGTCCTCATGTTCTCCGCGCTCAGGAGGATGATCCCGACATTGATGCCAATGACGTCACTGTCGATCCAGCCAGTCTGCGGATTAAATGCGTCGATGAACCCATACTGGCCATAGATACGATCACCATACTTGTCTTTCATTTCCCGCAAGGCAGCGACGGATAGCTCCGGCGTAAACATGAGCGAACCGCCAGCGGCTGCCGGAACAATGGTGCCATCAATTGTGGGATCACGCGGCGGTCCACCCCACGCGAGATAACCCTTGGGGCTGTCTGAGGCTGTGATGCCCCAAATATTCCGACCAAACGCGGGAAATTCGGTCGCAAGATTCAGGCAGAACTTGCGATGGGCAAGCGTCGCCTGCACAGAATTCTCGAAGTAATTTATTCGGTCGGCGCGCACCTCGCGTCTATTTCGAAAGTCAATCCAGGCGTGTGAGTACTGATGCATGAAGAGGGGTACGCCGATAGTGGTGAAGTATCGATAGTCTTCGTAACGGTAACGATCACGCCAAAACGCGTACCAGGAGTTGGGTGAGATCGAGTGGATGGGCGAACCGATAGCCAGCAGGTAAAGAATTGCGTCCTCGCTGTAAGTGTCCCAACGCGATTCAAGAAAACCGGTTTCTGGTTTCCAACCATGGGAAAGTAACAGCGGATCACCATTCAACATCCAGCGAAAGTCGATTCGTTCATAGATCTGCGTTGCTAACCTGCGGATCTCCAGGTCGTTTGCAAAGCATTGTCGTGAAGTCAGGATTCCGGCAACCAGGAGAGCAGTATCAATTGAGGAAACTTCGCTATCCCACCGCCGCTCTCCTGTTTTCGCATCGAGCCAGTGATAAAACCAGCCATTCTTGTGAAAGGCTCGCTCAGCAAAGAATTTCAGGGTATTGAAGGTTCTTTGCCTCGCCTGGAAGCGATCAATCCAGCCGCGATCCTGGGCTATACAAATTGCAGTTAAGCCAAAACCAGTCGAGGCTGTGCTGGCCACATTCTGATGATTGGCATCAAGCTGCGAGCCGTCAACTCTTGCTCGATCTGCTACTAGTCCTGTTTCAGGGTCAGCCTGTTCCCAGAAATAGCGAAAGGACCGCCGTTCGAGGTCCTCGATGAAGGCTGCATCTGCGCTGGATTTTGGATTGGTTTGCGGGTCTACCTGTGCCCGGGCGATCGTCGAGGGCCAGGCAATGACTGCAACCAGAGCGGTTATGAGCAAGTGCCGTCGCGCCGAATATCTCACAACTCACTCCCTTAACAGTAATCTCTGCACGGCCTCCGCGTCTGTGGTGTCTCCGCGGTTAAATGGGTGCAATCATCACTTTACCGCAGAGTCGCTGAGACGCAGAGATAGCGCAGAGGAAGACCTAGGGTTGGACTTGCAATGATGTTTCCAGTAAATCGACCGAGTTTGATCCCACCATGATCTTAAATTCGCCCGGCTCAACTACAAACTTCAAATCGCGGCTGTAGCTACCCAATTCGGACGGGCCCAGGGTGAACTTAACCTGCTTCTTTTCGTTTGCTTGCAACGTTACGCGCTGAAACCCTTTGAGTTCCTTTACTGGACGCGACACACTCGAAACAACATCGCGAATGTAAAGTTGGACCACCTCGTCGCCAGCCCGACTGCCCGTGTTCTCCAGGTCAGCGGTAACGGTCACATTGCCGTTCGTGCCGATGCGTGGAGCACTCAACTGAAGATTGCTAAGCTTGAATTTCGTGTAACTTAGCCCATAGCCGAAAGGAAAGAGTGGGGTCCAGGAAACGTCAAGGTACTTTGAAGTGTACTTGTTGTTGGCGTCAGGTGGTCGACCAGTATTCAGGTGGTTGTAGTAAAGCGGAATCTGACCGACGTTGCGCGGGAAGGTAACCGGTAGTTTGCCACCCGGATTGACGTCGCCAAAGAGGACATCGGCGATCGCGTTTCCCGCTTGCGTGCCGGCAAACCAGGTTTCCAGGATGGCCGGCGAGTTTTCGGCGATCCAGTTGATGGTAAGCGGCCGCCCATTCATCAGCACCACCACCGTCGGTTTCCCCGTCTCTTGAACAGCCTTGATGAGGTCTAACTGGCGGCCAGGTAAATCGATTGAACTACGCGAAGCCGCCTCGCCGCTCATGTCGGCTGACTCGCCGACCACGATGATCACTGCCTCTGATGCCCTGGCGGCGTTAACTGCTTCGGCGAAACCACTTGTCTGCTCGCAATTGACCTCGCAGCCCTTCGCATAGTTGACTTTGAGTTGCGGCACTTTTGCCTTGATTCCCTGCAACACCGAAACTGCATCCTCTGCTCGCCCGTCACCTGACCAGGAACCGATCATGTTTCGTTTATCGTCGGCCAACGGGCCAAGCAAAGCGACTGAGCCGAGGTTCTTATTCAGCGGCAGAACATTGTTGTCGTTCTTCAGTAACACAAACGAGCGGGCCGCGACCTCTCGCGCGGCCGCAACGTTGCTCGCGCTCAAGGTCACCTTACTTTCCAGTGATTCGTTAGTGTACGGGTTGCTAAAAAGCCCCAGCCGAAATTTGATCCGGAGAATGCGACGAACTGCCTCATCGATAGAGTGTTGGGTAAGACGGTTTTGCTGCAACAGCTCCGCGCCATTCTGATTAAAGTTGCGGCTCACCATCTCCATGTCTACTCCGGCGCTGAGAGCTTCGGCCGCCGCCTCTTTTCCGTCAGCGGCAATTCCGTGTTTGATCAACTCCTCTACTGCCGTGTAGTCGCTGACAACAATACCGTCAAACTTCCATTCGTCACGCAGCACCTTCGTTAAGGTGAATGGATTGGCGGATGCCGGAACACCGTTGAGAGCGTTGAAGGAGCTCATGAACGTGCCGACTCCCGCGTCGACCGCCGCCTTGAATGGCGGGAAGTAGATTGAACGAAGCGTAAATTCGGAAACGTCAGTGGTGTTGTAGTCGCGACCTGCTTCAGCAGCTCCGTAAGCGACCCAGTGTTTAGCGCACGCCACGACCTTGTTGTCGCGGCTATAGTCGTCGCCCTGGAACCCGTGCACTCGAGCACGGGCCATTGCCGAGCCAAGGTAGGGATCTTCGCCTGACCCTTCCGAAATCCGGCCCCAACGTGGGTCACGAGCAATGTCGACCATCGGCGCAAAGGTCCAGTGAATACCGGCCGCGCGTGCTTCTTCTGCGGCTACGCTGGCGCCGCGT
>DATFRK010000909.1:0-4526 GCA_035263325.1 Pyrinomonadaceae bacterium
TCGTCGGTTACCTGGTCCATAATGCTGACGTTGGGTGCGGCAATCGGCGGCCTGATCACGGGCTGGTTCGGTACAAACGCGGCCTTCATTCTTGATGCTCTCAGTTACGTCCTCTCCGCGGCTCTAATTGCCAGTATTCGCGTGCCCAAACGACCGCGGCGCCAGAGACAAAAACTAAGAATCGGACGGCTCCTGGGGATATCCGAAACAATCGAAGGGATGCGTTACGTCAAGCATCGACCGCGCGTTTTTGCTTTCCTGATGGTCAAACCGGCGTGGGGTTTGGGCGGCGGCATCTTGACACTGCTGGCGGTGTTTGGCGAGCGCATCTTCCCGGTTGGGAAAAGCGCCGCCACGGGAATAGGCGTTCTGTTTGCGGCGCGTGGGATCGGCACCGCTGTTGGTCCAATCGTGGCCCGTCGCATTTCCGGCGAAGGTAAAAAGCGCATGCAGACGTCGATCGGGATTGCCTTTTTGATCGGGGGCCTGTTTTATATCGCCTTTGGTAGCTCCCGGAGTTTTGCCCTGGCCTTGCTGGTGCTGGGTATTGCACACACAGGCGGCAGCATCCTGTGGGTGTTCTCCACTGTATTGCTGCAACGTGAGGTGGTTGATAGTTTTCGCGGACGTGTCTTTGCGGCGGAGCTGGCCCTGTTGACGCTGACGATGGCGGCGTCGAACTACTTAACAGGCGAGTTGCTGGATCGGTTTGGGATTCCTCCGCGTTTTGTGACCGTCGGCATAGGTATCTTTTTTCTATTACCTGGCATTGCCTGGTTCTTAACGCAGCGCTGGTGGGACCAGTCGGCTCCGGAGGAGAGGCACATCCCTGAGAGTCACCAAGAGATCCCAATGATTCAGCAAACCGAGTGATGGCGAAAGATACCACCGGCTCAGAGTCCTATTGGTGGGTGAGATTGTCGACCGTTATGAAGCTCAAAGTTGGGGTCATGGGGTCAGCCAGTGAAAAGGGCCAGCCAAAAGTTGCGGAGACGCTAACTGAAAAGGCCCTGGCACTCGCCATTGCGATTGCCAAGCGTGACGTTATTCTTTTCACTGGTGCGACGACAGGCATCGTCTACCTCGTCGGCAAGTCTGCTCACGAGGCAGGGTGTTTTCACGTGGGAATTTCACCGGCGGCCAACCAGCAGGAACACCAAAGCTTATACAAACTACCGCTCGATGCCTGCAGCACGATCGTCTATACCGGCTCAGGCTTGAAGGGGCGTAACGTGGTGCTGGTGCGTTCGTGCGATATTGTCTTGTTCATTGCCGGCGCGATGGGCTCACTCAACGAATTCACCATTGCCCACGATGAAGGCAAGATTATCGGTTGTGTGACGGGTAGTGGCGGCGTAGCGGATGAGGTCGACTATCTGCTGGAGAAATTCGGCAAGAGCACCAGGGCCCAGGTTTTTAAGCATGAAGATCCGGAGGAATTACTGAAAAGCTGCCTGGAGAGTTTGGCAAGGACCCGGCTTGACCTTGAGGAATAAGAGGTCGCGTCTAAGTTTGGCCCGCAGATGATGACTCGTGTTTCAAATGATGGAATTGCTACCAAATGAAATCGTCATCGCGCCCCGAGTGCAATCGTCGCTCTCGGTTGATGATCTCCTCAATTCCAATTGGGATAAAGCTTCGGCCGTCGCCATCACTCAACTGTGGTCCGGACAAAAGGCTTCGGCTAGTCGACATGCAGTAGCACAAATTTGTTGGTCTGCGGCGGCACTTCACGTCCGCTTCATCGGGCAGCAGAACGAACCATTGGTCGTCAATCCAAATCCTGTCACCGATCGGAAGACCCTTGGTTTATGGGATCGGGACGTCTGCGAAATCTTCATTGCGCCCGACTCTGCCAATCCACAGCGCTATTTTGAATTCGAAGCTGCACCAACCGGTGAATGGGTCGATTTGGGAATCGTGATCACGCCGGCGGGACGAGAAACTGAATGGGACTACGCTTCAGGAATGCAAACACACGCGATAGTCGAGCCGAATCGCATTGTAATTGGAATGAAAATCCCCTGGAGTGATCAGATTCTCGAACCCACGGTGGGAGATGAATGGCCGGTGAACTTGTTTAGGTGTATCGGTCCTGACGAAGCGACCCGCTACCTCGCCTGGCGACCAACCAGAACGCCAGAACCTAACTTTCATGTGCCGGGAGCCTTCGGTTGGCTGAAGTTCGTGTGATGGGAATCAATAGCCAACCCCAGGCGATGGCCGGGTTGGTAAGGTCAATACTCGAATCATTTTATGACGAGGTTGATCGCTTTGGCTCAAAGTCAAAAATACCACCAACGGCAGTTGGTGGGTACGTTCAAGTCCTTTCTACAACGAGCGCCAACTCACCTCAGCAAATACCACCAACTGCCGTTGGTGGTATCTTTCAAACTACCGGCTCTTTGCGCACGACTTTCCGGACATACTCCTCAAAATGCGCCCGGTCTTCCTGCGACATCTCAATAATCCGCGCGCCAATCACGAATCCCTTCTCCTCTTGCTCCTCTAACTCTTCGTAACGCACAGGGGCGACGTACATTTCTACTGGGCCACCCGGAAGTTCGAGTTTTACATGTAGCCGGCGATCCTCGCCCGTCAGATAGTGTTCGCCAATCCGAATCGCGGGCACGACGAGACCCATCCCACCGGGACTCACATCGAGCGTGTGACCGTCCAGTGAAGGGACGCGACGCGAGCCATTTGGACTTATGCGGGGATCAGAAATCGCAACGGTAAAACTGAGACGCGCGGTTGCGCGTTTAATCTTTCGCCGGTTAGCAATGTAACGACGAAGTCGGGACGCGATTCTGCGACTCAGTGCCGACATTCTTTAAGCCGTCGAGGGTTTCTTACCTGATGAGGAAGGCAACAACTCAAGAAATCGAGTTGGAGGCAGTCATAGCCCATTCTAGAAAAGGCCGGGGCTCGCTTGCAATAGTTAAATGATCCAGTCAAACCGCCGGAGCCGGCAACCAACTGAGCGCTGATGGCCCTTTTTCCTCCATTTATTGCAATTCAAGTTTTCGGCGTGAGGCGATGACTGAATTCTGCAATCAATTCTTAATAACCAGCGGTTGTCCAGCGGCATCCCCACTTCGTATCCCGGCGGAATCCAGGTAAAAGGAGAGCTTGCCCGTACGCCCGTATTGCGCCGGTTCCGCAGTGGCGTACCAACTCTTGCTATCGGCGGCCCGATTCACCTTGAAACTGTATCCAGTTGAGTCAGTGCCTTCGAGGTCCTTGGGTAAAAGTCCGGCTGCGATCAGCTCAGCCAGATTCGCAAATTTGCCGTCGTGCTGTTGACTATAAACGGTCTGGGCGAGGGTAACGCGCTTAAGCAGGTCCTGCACATCGTTCTGGTGCGTCTCAATGCGGGTGGTAAAAAAGAACTCCTTGCCGGCCTTTTTGACGATGGCTTCATTCTCGCGATCGCCAACCACCCAGGCCCCGTTGACCTTAATTAACGAAATAGGTTCGGCCTGCGCCTGAGCGTCAGCGGTAGCTTCCTTTACTTTTACGAAGACAGTCGCTGAGTCGCCGCTGATCTGCTCGCCACTGAGATCAACCTTGTCAGGAATGGCTGCGGCCATCTTTTCGAAGTCCGGTAGCAAGTCGTCAAACTCTTGCTGGCTCAACCCTTCGATAGCCGGTTTGTAGATCGACATGCCAAAAGCTTCGCGGAATCTCCGCTCGCGCATCGCCTTGTAAAAATCTCGCACAGTGTCAGTAGGAGAACGCTGCTGGCCATAGCTGCTCAGAGCAACCGACATGACTAAGAGCACGATGAGACATAACCTGGTAACTGGCGTTCGTTTGCGCATTGGTAGTGGCGACCTCTGGATTGTTGAAAGGCGCGCTCTCGATTAGCAGCGCGCCCTCAAGTATGTAGAAAACATCAAAGCTAAGGACCTCAGCGCCGAGATACAGTCTCCGGCTTGTTCCTGAGGATGACCTCACGTCCCACAAGATACAACAAGATCATTAGCACCAGGAACGGAATCATCGATAACAGATCGGCGTTACCCCCGCCAAACAGAGGATTGCTGGTCGTCGACCAGTCTTCAATTGACTTATTGAGGTGTAACAGACCGGGACTGGGTACTCCCTGGAGGATCGCGATGACAATTGCTGCCAGGGCGCCGCCCGCAATGTAGCCCGAGGCCATTAAGACGCCAGGACTCTTATCAGTCTCGGCAACAAGTTCGTCTTCGGTTAGCTTCTTGTCTTTCAGCTTGTTTCTCAGGTAACGATCGACCAACCAGCGAATCATCCCACCGATGAATATTGGACTTGACGAGGAGAGTGGCAGATAAACACCAACGGCAAATGCCAGTGACGGAATGCCACTCATCTCCAGCACAATGGCGATCATCACACCCAGCAAGACAAGCCCCCACGGCAGCTGCCGGTTGAGAATGCCCTTGATGATGTAGGACATCAGCGTCGCTTTCGGCGCATCGAACTTGGCGACGGTACGGCCGTCGGCCGTCGTACGATGCACGCCGTTGATGCCCGGATCGATC
>DATFRK010000910.1:0-12074 GCA_035263325.1 Pyrinomonadaceae bacterium
AGTTCGCAGGAGCATCATCCAGGAACAGCCTGCTCCTGTTACTGCCTCCTGCTCCTTCTTACAGTTCTGTTGCGGCCACCCGCTCAACGATAAAGGGCTCAATCTGGTCGCCGACCTTAATGTCGTTAAAGTTTTCCAGACTGATACCACACTCGAAGCCTTCCCGGACTTCTGATACGTCATCCTTGAATCTTCGTAACGATGAGATGTTGCCTTCCCAGGTGACTACGCCGTCCCGGATCAGGCGAGCGCGAGCATTGCGACGTACGGTGCCGTCAATAACCATGCAGCCTGCTACTGTGCCAGCCTTTGGTACGCGAAATACTTCGCGCACATCGGCCTTGCCGAGAATCTTTTCTTTCTCGATGGCTTCCAACATTCCGATCATCGCGGCGCGTATCTCTTCTTCCACCTTGTAGATGATCGAATGGAGACGAATATCGACGCCCTCCTGCTTGGCCACGTCAGCAGCGCGCGCTTCAGGACGAACGTTGAAGCCGATAATTACGACCGCAGACGACGATGAGCCGGCTTGCGTAGCTGAACCCAGCAGCACGTCCGACTCGGTAATCGCACCCACGCCCGAGCGAATGACTTTGACTTTCACTCGATCGGTAGACAGTTTCTGCAGCGTCGACTTCAATACTTCCACCGAGCCCTGCACGTCGGCCTTGATGATGACCAGCAGTTCCTTGGTTTCACTTTCACCGAGTGCTTCGATACCGCGCTTGGTGGTTTGCAGCAGTGCCGCCTGACGACTCAACATCTGCCGGTGTTGGGAAATTTGTTGGGCGCGACTGATGTCCGCGACCACCTGAAAACTTTCGCCTGCCTGCGGTACACCCTGGAGGCCGAGGACCTCCACTGGTGTGGCCGGTCCGGCTTCGGTAATTGGTTCACCGCGATCATTGAACATCGCCCGCACGCGGCCGAAAATCTGCCCTACGATAAATGGCTCGTGAATTCTCAAGGTGCCCTGCTGCACCAGCACGGTGGCCACCGCGCCGCGGCCCCGATCAAGTTTTGCTTCCAAAACCACTCCGGAGGCCAAGCGAGTTGGACTGGCGCGCAGGTTGAGAATGTCAGAAGTGAGCAGCACTGTTTCCAGCAACGTATCCAGGTTCTGATGTTTCTTGGCTGATACCTGGACCATTTCGGTCTCGCCGCCCCATTCGAGTGGCGACAGACCCTGCTGGGCCAATTCCTGTTTGACGCGATCAGGATTCGCGTCCGGCTTATCAATCTTGTTAATAGCCACAATGATCGGCACGCCCGCGGCCCGCGAGTGTTCGATGGCTTCAATTGTCTGCGGCATGACGCCATCGTCAGCGGCGACGACAAGGACCACTATGTCGGTGGCCTTGGCGCCGCGGGCGCGCATCATGGTGAAGGCTTCGTGACCCGGGGTATCCAGGAAAACCACCCGGCGAGTCTCAGCTGAGTTATCCGGATTCGGTACCTGGACGCTATAAGCACCGATGTGTTGGGTAATGCCGCCTGCCTCTCCCGCGGCGACATCGGTGGTGCGAATGCCGTCGAGCAGCGACGTCTTGCCGTGGTCAACGTGGCCCATCACGGTGACGACCGGTGCGCGTGGCAGTTCCACGTCGTCGGCGTCGGTGGCGATCAGCTCCTCAAACTCTTCTTCCGCCACCATTTCCTCAAAAGGTACGAAGGACACGTCGTAACCAAAACGTTTGCCGAGGTCGGCTGCCACATCATCCATGAGTGGCTGATTGATCGTGGCGAAGACGCCGCGTTGCAGCAGCAACGTCACCACGTCCTTGGGCTTGATTCCCAGCTTTTCCGCAAACTCCTTGACCGTTGATCCTTCAATCAGCCGAACTTCTTTCAGATCTCCCGCTGAGCCTGGCATTACCTCCAGCCGCCCCGCGATGCGATCCTCAAGTGAGAGCGCCTTGGGTGGCGGGATAAAGTCGGTCTTATCAAAGCGGCCAGACTTGCCTGCCTCCATTGTCTTTCTGCCACCACGCGGGCTGCTGCGACGCGAACGACGGCGACCCGCATCTGGCGGCGGAATATAGGTGGTTTGCGGCGTAGCGGTTTCACCGGGAGTTCCCAGTCGTTCGGCTCGCGGCAATGACGGGCGCTCTCGTACTCGAGGAGCCCGTTCGACTCGCTCTTTCGGCGGCGGCGCAACCGGAGGCGGTGTGGGAACTGGAGCTCGTTCACCCGGTCTAATACCGGCATTCAGAGCAGCAGCTGTAGGCCGCAACACTCGAATCTGTCGTGACGGGACCGGTATGGCGGGTTTCACCTCAGGAGTAACGGGAGGAGCTGGTGCTTCGCTTGCGGCAAGGGGCTGTTCTTCGACCTCAGGTTCAGCCGGTGGCTCAACTATCTCGGGCGGCGGCTCGCTAACGACTTCGGCGGGCTGTTCCGCTCGAGTTGCGGGCGTGAGTTTCTTAACCAGCCTGGCTGTAGTTGGCTGCTTCGCTACCGGCGCCGGAGCAACTGGCGTTTCGACTGTCTCGGGCGGCGGTTCGACGACTTCCGGTTCGACAGCCAGCGGTTCGGCTTCGACAACAGGAGTTTCCGAGGCCGGCAGCACAGCGCGCTTCACCACTTTCACTGCGCGCTTAACGGTGGTTTCCTTCTTCGGAAAATATTTATTCCGAATCTTCTCGGCCAATTCTTTGGAGACCGAGTTAGACGGAACACTAACGTCGACACCCTCGCGACGAACTTCTTCGATCAATCTTTTGGTGTCGAGCTTTAGTTCTTTCGCGAGATCGTAAATGCGAACTTTTGACGTAACTGTCATGCACTCCTTCTCGACGCTCTCATGGACCGAGCGTCCTGACACTGCAAAAGTGATTAAGAACATTCGCTCTCAACCACTTTCCTGAGCGTCTTAGAAGGGTGACGCGGGAGGGTGGTTGCGGAGCGGGCAACGCCGGGCGACCGGAAAAGCCGCACTAACGCTGCAATTACTTGGCTGCATCACTAAGCATCCTGCTTCTCTTTGTCATCGCTCCCGCGTGATGCAGCGTCTCGCGAAACTGCGGGAGTTGGTGTTGGGGCCTCGTCGTCAGCGAGTTCATCAGTTGAAAGTTCACTGGCGACGTATTCTTCAATACTCTCAAGAGCCGAGGCGTCTGACGGCGTCAGATCTGGCGAGGGAGTAATGCTATCAGGTCGTAGATCTCGACCTGGTTCCTGCAACTCGATCTCGTCAGCGTTGATTGCTTCGGCCTCGGTTAACGGGACCGGATCGGCTGAGTCCCAGGCTACTATTTCACTCTCAGCGGAGAAGGGAACTCCGGCCTCGACTGCTTCGTCGTAGCCTTCCTCGGTGGGGTCACCAGCGGATGCCTCAACTTCAACCGCGTCTTCCGACGCGGGACCCGTGAGCAGTTCCACTTGTTCCTCGGTCAGGTCGGGAAGCTGTTCTTCCTGCGGTGCCTCAGCTTCCTCCTCATGATGCAAACTCTTGTCGCGCATAGCCACCACCGCCTGGGCGGCCTGCAAGATCACTTCTGCTTCGTCGAGGCTCAGGTCCAGGAATTCAACCAGGTCGTCTACCGATGTGTTGGCCAGCGCATCGATATCGTTGATTCCATGTTCGGCCAGCGCGTCGGCCTGGGCAGCAGTCACGCCTTCAATGGCCGAGAGCGGTACCGATTCTCCCGAAGCGATCAGCGCACCCATTTGCTCAGTGACCTCGCGCTTAATCTCTTCTTCGCTGCGGATGTCAATGTTCCAGCCGACGAGTTTGGTTGCCAGCCTCACATTTTGCCCACGCTTACCGATTGCCAGTGACAGTTGGTCTTCGTTGACGATGACTTCCATCTGACGATTTTCAATGTCAGTGATGCGTACCTGGTTGACCTTGGCGGGCGACAGCGCGTTGGCGGCGAAAACGGACGGTTCATCAGACCACTCGATGATGTCGATCTTCTCACCCCGGAGTTCGCGAATGATGGCCTGCACGCGGGAACCCTTCATGCCTACGCAAGCGCCTACCGGATCAACGTCGCGTTCATTTGACATCACCGCAATTTTGGCGCGTTCTCCGGGTTCGCGTACGGCGGACTTGATCACGACCGTACCGTCATAAATCTCAGGTACTTCCATTTCAAACAGCCGCAGTAGCAACTCCGGTGAGGTACGCGAAACCTCGACCTGTGGACCTTTGGATTCCTTGGATACGTTGTTGATAACTACACGAATGCGCTCGCCCTGGCTCCACTGCTCGCCACGAGATTGTTGGGAGCGAGGCAGGATGGCTTCGAGGTTTCCCAGGTCCACAATGATGTTGCCGCGCTCAAAACGTTTGACGTAACCGTTGACCAGGTCGCCGATCTTATCGATGTACTGTTCGTAGACGTTGCTGCGAACGGCGTCGCGGACTTTTTGGAAGAGGATCTGCTTGGCCGTTTGGGCGGCGATGCGGCCTAACTCTTCCATCGGTAGCGGCAGTAACAGCGCGTCGCCTAATTCAACTTCATCTCCCGCGAGTTCGCGCGCTTCTTCGATGGAAAGTTCAGTGGCGGGATTTTCGACTTCATCAACCACTACTTTCGAAGCAGATAGTTCGATACCGGTCTCTGAGTTCCAGTCAACCTGGATATCTTCGCCGGATTTGAACTGTTTTTTGGCGGCGGCGCGCACCGCTTCTTTCATGGCGTCAATGACCAGGTCGCGTTCAATACCTTGCTCCTGGCAAAGTGCTTCGATGTTTTGTGCAATCGATGAACTCATGAATCTCTCGCTATCTAATGGCTCGACGCTGAACCCCACGGTTCGCGTCGCTGAGCCTATTCAGTTGTGGAGTCGGGTCTAACTTAGTGTCCTGCTCGACGAAGTTCTTCGCTAACGTCGACTTCCAGGTTTGCCTTGCTAATCCACTCCAGCGGCACCCGGACCTGCCCACTGGTGCGATCCTCGAACAGTACGTCGTCGCCTTCCAATCCAAGGATCCGGCCACGAAAGTTGCGCTGTCCCTCAATTGGCTGACGGGTCTTGAGCTTCGCCGTGCTACCGGCAAAACGCTCAAAATCGGCGCGTTTATAGAGGCCTCTTTCGAGTCCGGGCGACGAGACCTCTAAGGTGTAGGATGAATGAATAAAATCCTCAACATCCAGAATCGTGCCCAGATGAAAACTCACTTCCGAGCAATCTTCGTGGGTTACACCCTGCGGTTTGTCAATGAAAACCCTAACAATTGGCTTATTATCGGGTCCGGCAACTTCGGCATGAACCAGCTCGAATCCGTGGTCGATTGCTACCCGTTCAGCCAATTCCTGAACTCGCTCCGCAATCGCATTTTGACCCATTGCCACCCTCCCGCAAGGCTCCCGCGCAAAATAAAAAGTGGGCGCGAACCCACCGAACGAGACCCCGCGCTTCGAGCAAGCTGTGAATTATACGGATTGGGGGAGGTTGAATCAACCGAGCAGCGAAGTGGAGCTAAAACATGCAGTACAGGGAGCGGAGCGACCTGTCACCTTGCGAGTCTGGATGGGTACCGAGTCATGAGTGACCTGGTCGCTGGCGTGATGTGTTGGTGTGCGTGGCGACTAGGTCGCTGCGCTCCAAGTACTGCGTGGCTCTTGTCCGAGAGTCTGCGCGGATTGCCGCCTGCACCTATACCAGTTGACTAGGCCTTATGTCGGCGAGCCAACAAGCCATCCAATGAGAACAGGTCGTCTTCGGCAGGCATCAAGAAAACAAACAATAGCAATGCAAGCCTCGGAATGACGTGCTCATGAAACGGGTATAGAGGCTCCTTCAACAGGTGGCCAAACGTGACTATTACCAGGACGAACCCCAACGAGAGCAGGGCTTCACGAACACGCCAACCGATTAACAAGAGTGCCCCGGCGAGGAGTTCTACGATCGGGATCACTGTCCCCACTGCCCACAGCGACCAAACTGGAAGAAACGTGTCCGCGAAAGGCAGAAAGTATTTGCGGGCGTGTCCGAGTGGTCCAAGTTGAAAACACTTATAGACGCCGGCCATGAAAAAGATGAATGCCAGCACTTCCCGCGCAAAGAAAGTCGCCCATGCCCGGCTGATCCGTCTATCCATCGGACACCTCAACGATTGACTAGTCGCCGTACTCAAAGTTAGTTGAGCTTTGCTTTGACGATTTCACTTATCGTACGACTGTCGGCGTTTTTACCTGCCAGTAATGCTTGGGCTGTCTTCATCACTTTGCCCATATCCTTCATCGAAGTGGCGCCGGACTCGCTGATCGCCTGGGCCACTGCCGCTTCAATTTCTTCGCTGGATGCCGCCTTTGGCAGATACGTTTCAATGACTGCGATTTCTCCAGACTCTTTCTCGACCAGGTCTGAGCGACCTGCCTTTTCATATTGTTCGATGGAATCCCGCCGTTGTTTCACGAGTGAGCGGAGAAGCTTGAACATTTCGTCGTCGTCAAGTTCACCACCTTTTTCGATCTGCCGATTCATCATTGCCGCCTTCACCATTCTCAGCGTGGAGGTCCTGGCCGCATCCTGGGCCTTCATCGAGGCGGTCAGATCGGTGACGATTTGTTTACTTAAACTCATGACGAGATCCTCCAGCTTCTGAATCATCTTAAAGCTTACGGCACAAAATCGGGAATGTTCAGCTCACCCAGCATGCGATTCTTGTTCATCAACTTTAACAGTTCCAAAGTCATCAGCCGGTGGCCTATGTGATTGGGATGGATCAGTTCGCCGAAGAAGCCCTGGTTGGCAGGCGCCGCTGCCTCGGTCAACTCCAGGATTTCCAGGTAAGGCGCTTGTGTTCGTTCTGCGGTTGACCGCAATGCCTGCCGATACTTCATCATCAACTCAGCTTCCGGTGGATTAGTGGTCCGGTCACGATACGGTGCGCCAATGACGATAATTCCTGCCCGGCGAGTTCTCGCCAGGTCGATGATCGCCTGAAAATTTTGGACGTATTCAGCTTCAGATACGCGCGGCACTGGCCATATTGTCGGCGGACGCTCAGGCCTGTTTCGGGAACGCAACCAGTTGGTCGCATGGGCAAAAGCCTGGCTGTGATCGATCAACCAACGGACCGCCACCGGATACCAATCAGTGCGAATTGCCTCTCGATCCGGCACGTCACTGACGCTGACATCATTCCAACCAAAACTCGCAATCACCAGGTCGGGCTGCAAATAGTCAATGTCGCGTCGCAGCCAGGCCAGTCCCTGGTGGGTGGTGTAGCCCGGTACCGCCATATCCAAAACTTCAATCTGACGGTTCAGGTTGGCTGCACGTAACTCCTTCTCCAGCAGCATTGGGTACGGCAACCATTCAGGATCGTAATCCTTCGGTTTGTCGGGCCAAACGACTGGTACGCGATAACCAAACGTAACAGAATCGCCTAAACAGACTATGCGAAAGGTTCCTGCCGGCTTTGCTTTGGTCGGGTAGTCCGCGCGAAAGTGTTGGGCGTTGGTGGAAAGTACGGTGAAATCCCAAACAGCGTGATCGAGATTCGGTTTCAGCCTCCAGAGCAACAATGGATCGCCCTCGAAGATAGTGGCCTGTTGTTCGTTGGCCACCTGCATCTTCTGCTGCGGTGTGGCCACAAATAGACTGAGGCTATTGACGTGCGGCATGGCTAGCCGTGTGACGACTTCGACACCCAGCAGCAGTAACAGAAAGGCGAAGTAGATCAGGGCGACGTAGACAATGCGACGGCCCAAAGGGATCGATTGTTTGACTTCAGGTGGAACGGCGGCGACGGAATTTGGCGGGGCGCTGTCCATTCGGCGAAGACATTGTACTACTTGTTATTGCCGTTTCCGTTTCCATTTCCGCGTCGATGGCCATTTGACTTGGCTAAATAGTCTCTCAGGAAGCGACCGGTGTAGGAGGCGGATAAGCCCATAATTTCTTCCGGTGTGCCCACCCCGACGACGTAGCCACCGGCCTCGCCGCCTTCAGCGCCCAGATCGATAACCTGATCGGCAGTTTTGATGACGTCGAGGTTGTGTTCTATGACCAGCAGGGAGCCACCGGCGTCGATGAGTGCGCGAAATGCAGCTAGCAGTTTGTTGATGTCGTCAAAATGTAGTCCGGTAGTGGGCTCATCAAAAATGTAAAGCGTCTTGGCGCCGGTTCGCTTGAGTAGGTGAGCGGCGAGTTTGATACGCTGCGCTTCGCCACCGGAAAGTGTGGTGGCTGATTGACCCAGTCGTAGATAGCCGAGGCCGACGTCGTCCAGCACTTTCAGACGGTTAGTGATCTTGGGCACTTCGCGAAAGAAACTTAAGGCCTCGCGGACGGTCATGCTTAAGACTTCATTGACATTCTTGCCCCGGTACCGGACGTCGAGTATTTGCTGTTTGAAGCGAGTGCCTTTGCACTCCTCACAAACCAGTTCAACGTCGGCGAGGAATTGCATCTCGACGGTGACGGTGCCATCGCCCTGGCAAATCTCACAACGACCACCAGGAAGGTTGAACGAAAAGTGCGATGGATCCAGGCCCCGAGCTTGAGCTTCCCTGGTCGCCGCGAAGACTTCACGGATTGCGTCGTAGACCTTGATGTAGGTCACGGGATTAGAGCGTGGTGTGCGGCCAATCGGTGACTGATCAACCAGGATTACATCGTCGATGAGGTTCCCGCCCTCCAGTTTCTGGAAGGCGCCAACATGCCCTTGCCACTCGCCCTTTTGTTTCTTGAGACCTGCGTAAATGCAGTCGTGAATCAACGTCGACTTGCCGGAACCACTGACTCCCGTAACACAAACGAGCATATCCAACGGCACCTCAACATCAATAGACTTGAGGTTATGTTCGGCTGCCCCTTGAATCGACAGTTTTCGCTTCAGGATGGGACGACGTTGCTTAGGCTCCTTGATTTCGGCGTCGCCCCGCAGATAACGCGCCGTCAGAGAACTTTCGTCAACCAGCAAACCGGGAAAGTCGCCTTCGTAAATAACCCGGCCGCCGAGCTCACCCGCCGAGGGACCGATGTCCAGAATGTGATCGGCGGAACGCATCATCTCAGCGTCATGCTCAACCACCAGCACGGTGTTGCCAATGTCTCTTAAATTAAGGAGCAAATGAATCAAACGTTCGTTGTCGCGGGGATGAAGACCGATTGATGGCTCATCAAGCACATAAAGAGCGCCCACCAATGATGAACCCAGGTTAGTTGCCAGTTGAATTCTTTGGGCCTCACCGCCCGACAATGTTGAGGCGAGCCGGTCCAGCGTCAAATAGTCGAGTCCTACTTCCACCAGGAAGCGTAAGCGTCGTTGCACTTCGAATAGTATTCGTTCGGCGATAGCACTTTGTTCGGGCGAGAGTTCCAGCGAGTTGAAAAACAGCGCCGCCTCTTTGATTGACAGCGCGCAAATCTCCGGCAACGTCCGCCCCCCGACTTTTACATCGCGCGCTTCCCGTCGGAGGCGTCCGCCATCACAATCGGGACACAGCGTGTAGCCGCGATATTTCGAGAGGAAGACACGAACGTGGAGTTTGTACTTCTTTGTCTCCATCCACTCAAAAAATCCGCGCACCCCGGCCCACTCGCCTCGTCCCTCAATAATGGCTTCCTGATCAGCGCGCGAAAGTTGATTGAAAGGAATATTGAAAGGGATCTTTTCCGACTTGCAGAATTGCTTGAGCTCGGTCATGGCCCACTCGTGTTGTGGTTTGGTCCAGGGCTCGATGGCTCCTTCTTTCAAAGACAGTCCCGGGTTGGGGATTACCAGGTCGAGATCGAGACCGATGGTATTGCCGAAGCCCTGGCAAGTCGGACAGGCACCAAATGGATTATTGAAACTGAAGAGTCGTGGCTCCGGCGTAGCGTAGACCGAACCATCGTATTTGCATTCGAATCGTTCCGAGAATCGCAGTCGCTTCGGTTCCGGCTCGGCCGGCTCGATCAACGCTGACCCGTGGCCTTCCTGGAAACAGGTTTCCAACGAATCGACCAGGCGTTGTCGCACATCAGGACGAGCAGCCAGCCGATCCACCAGCACAAACACGTTCTCGAAATCATCTCGACGGTAACTGTCTGGTGAGCTCAGTTCGATAATCTCGCCCTGGTGGAACAGTCGCGTAAAACCGCGTTGCATCAAGCTCATCAAGTGAGCCGTAACGGATTGACGACGTGAGGTCGAGCTACGACGTCGTGACGACTTTTCCTTCTCTCCTGCGCCCGGTTCCTTTTCAGAGAGTCCAGCCGCGGCGGGGAAGAGAACATAAAAACGAGTTCCTTCGTTGAGCGAGTTCAAGACCTCGTCGGCAATCGATTCCGGCGAATCACGGTAAACCTGTCGTCCGCAGACCCCGCAGAAAGTGGTGCCGACCCTGGCGAAGAGTAGGCGCAGGTAGTCGTAGATTTCGGTCTGAGTCGCTACGGTGGAACGAGGATTTCGGGTGGCGTTCTTTTGCCGGATAGCAATGGCGGGAGCTATTCCCCGGACTTCGTCGACGTCAGGTTTATCCATCCGCTCCAGAAATTGGCGTGCATAAGCGGAAAGTGACTCGACGTAACGGCGTTGACCCTCGGCATAGATGGTGTCGAAGGCGAGTGAAGACTTGCCGGAGCCACTTACTCCGGTCACAACGGTCATTTGATTGATGGGGATGGAAAACGAGACGTTCTTAAGGTTGTTAACCCGTGCTCCCCTGACCTGGATTGCTTCTTCAGTCATCTTAGTCACGCGAGTTAGCACAGACGGGAATCCGGCCTCGCTCACAAACCTCGAATGATAACCTGACCGGGGTGTTTAAGCGAAATGCCCCAAGCCGTCGCTGCCTTAGCTGGGAGGTAGCGCAGATCAGAATTGACACTTTCCGCGTCTTTGCTTGACAATTCGCCACTATGAAGAACTCCCGCTTTTTACTGCGTGGCTTTCGTACCCCGCGCGAAATTGCTTGTATCGCTCTCGGCAAATTAGAACGCCAGGTTCTCGAAGAGATCTGGCGCCTGGGCGAAGTCAGCGTGCGTGACGTCTATCGTATTTTCGAAGAGAGAGTTGCTTACACAACTTTGATGACGACGCTCGACCGCTTATTCAAAAAGAGAATTCTCCAGCGACGCAAGGATGGCCGAGCCTTCCTCTATACCGCGGCATTGTCGCAGGCTGAATTCGACAGAGAAATCAAGGAGGACGTGTTTAACGGATTGCTGGGACAGGGCACTGATGGCGTCGAACCTCTCCTGGCCTGCATTGTAGACACGATCAGTGAGCGCGACCGCGAGCTGTTGGATGAGCTCGATCGTTTAGTGCAAGAGAAGAAGCGCGAACTGGGAAGATAGACCGAGAGCGTCATCATGTACGAACTCCTGGGAATCAGCCTCGTCCTGGCTATGTTGCTGACAATCAACCTGGTAGCCACGCCTGTGGCCGCTGGCGTTGCTAGACTCTTCAAAAAACAGCTGCTGCGCTGTACGGCGCGAACGCGGGCGGAAATTCTTTTTGCCCTGCGCACCGGCCCGCCGGCGATTGCCATCGTTTCAATCTTTGCGCTTCTGATCCCTTCCTACCTTGTTTACGAGCCTTACACGAGCGGGGAAATTGTGAGCAAGAAGTTGGCGACGCTGGCCACCATCTCTGGCGTCGGAGTCATGCTTGCTTTTTGGCGTGGCTGGCGTTCCTGGTGGGCCACCCGCTCCTTATTGCAGCAATGGCTTGGGGCCGGGGTTCAGATTGAGTTGCGCTCAATCAGTGTGCCCACCTATCGCTTGCCGCATACATTTCCGCTGATTGCGGTGGTCGGTGCTTTTCGTCCGCGGCTGTTTATTGCCGAACACGTGCTTAGCTCTCTTAGCGAGGAAGAGTTGGTGGCTGCGGTTGCGCACGAGTGTGGTCACCTGGCTGCGCACGATAACTTCAAGCGATCGCTGCTGCGCGCGAGTCGGGCTGCTTTGCTGATGGCGCCTTTTGGCCGCTCGTTAGATCGTGCCTGGGCCGAAGCTGCTGAATCGGCAGCTGACGAATATGCAGCGCGGGAAAGCTCGAGCGTGGCCCTCAATTTGGCTTCGGCGTTGGTGCGGATTGCAAAGATGATTCCGGGAGGCGACGCGCAAAAAATGCCGGCCCTGGTCTCAAATTTCCTCACTGCAGGTGAAGAAGCCCGGGGGGT
>DATFRK010000911.1:0-3767 GCA_035263325.1 Pyrinomonadaceae bacterium
CTGATGACTCCGTCCTGCAAAAGTTACGTGAGATAAGCCGGAGTCTGGAAGATCAGCTGGAAGGCGTTGCCTGACGCGATGAACATCACCGTCCTGTACGTTGGTTCAAGCTTGCTTGCTCCCCTGCGACACGCGGAGCAAGAAATCAATCGTCTGCACGGTCTCGCCCTACGAGTAGCGGCTTACAATTTTGGCTCTCCCTTAAGTGAAACCGAGTGGCGAGACGTTGAACAGGATCTGAGTGAAGCAAATGTCGTCTTCGTCATCCATGTGATGGACGGCGAGAATGCTACGAGACTTTTATCCAGCCTGGAACGATACCGAGATCACCACGACGCCGTAGTGGTAATAAACTGCATGCCCGAGTTGATGCGCCGTACGCGCATGGGCAAACTCGATATCCAGGCGTTGGCGGGTGAACACAAGGAAGGATCGCCTCGACAAACTGCAAATCTCCTGGCGTCCGTTGGTTCATGGATGGGCAAGCACGCGCGCCAGGGTTCACCTAAGAAGAGTCACAAGGATTATCTGAAGCTCGCCGATCGGCTGCCCGGCATTCTCAAGTTTGTTCCCACCGCTGGCGCCCTGACCGATGCAAAGCACTATTTATATTTGTTCTGTTACTTCCTGCAGCCGACGCCTACAAACATTCAATCGATGTTGCTTTACGCGTTGAAGCACTACGTGCCTGACGCTCGCAATAATAAGAGGCTGCGCATTCCCCAACCGGAGCGAATGCCGTCAGTGGCGATCTATCACCCCGCCGCCCCGAAATTATTTGAATCCTTTGACACTTATCGCGCTTGGTATTCGCAACGAACACGAAAGGCGAAGACCAGTGTCCTCGACCCCGACTCAACCATTGGCCTATTGCTGATGAGGCCCCAGGTCGTCAGCAAGACCACGAAACATTACGACAAACTCATCCACGCAATTGAAGCAGAAGGGTTGGATGTGATCCCAGCGATCGCGACCTTGATGGACAACCGTGAAGCTGTCGGAAAATTCTTTACCAGCGGCAACGAGAAGATCCAGTCGCGCGTGAGTCAAATTGTGTCGCTCACCGGCTTCAGTTTTGTGGGTGGGCCGGCAATGAACGACAGCGACGCGGCGGCGAAATTTCTAAAGCAGCTGAACCTCCCCTATCGCTCAGCAGTTAGCCTCGACACGCAGACGATCGAAGCCTGGCGCGAATCGCCGACTGGTTTGAATCCGGTGCAAGCCGGGATGCAGATCGCGATACCTGAGATTGACGGGGCTACGGAGCCTTTTATCTACGGTGGTATTCCGGCGCGCGGCCAGGAGCCAATCGGTTTGGAGAATCGTTGCGAACGATTTGCTCGACGTCTGAAACGCTGGCATCGTTTGCAGACGACAGCACGCGAGCAAATCAGCTTAGCGTTCATCCTTTTCTGCTTTCCGCCAAACAAGGGAAACATCGGCACCGCCGCCGAACTCGATGTCTTTCCTAGTCTCTGGGAAGTCTTGCAGCGACTCAGGGCTGAGGGCTACCGCGTTGATCTGCCGGCCAACGTTGATTATTTGCGAGATATGCTGCTTGGGGGGAACTCGGAGCGGTTTGGCGCCCCGGCAAACGTCGTCTATCGCATGCCAGTGGCAGAATATCGACGTCTCTGTCCTTTTGTAACTGAAGTCGAAAATGACTGGGGAACGGCGCCCGGATCCATCAACACTTTTGGCGGCGAGTTGTTGATTCAAGGTCTGTCGTTGGGAAATGTCTTCCTGGGTGTGCAGCCGACCTTTGGTTACGAAGGCGATCCCATGCGTTTAATGATGGCCCGAAGCGGATCGCCGCATCATGGCTTTATGGCTTTTTATACTTACCTGACTAAGGTTCTTCACGTGGACGCCGCCGTGCATGTCGGCACCCATGGCGCATTGGAGTTCATGCCCGGCAAACAGATCGGACTTTCAGGTGAGTGCTGGCCGGATCGCTTGATCGATGAGCTGCCAAACTTTTATCTCTACAGTGTGAACAATCCGTCTGAAGGCTCCATCGCTAAGCGACGCTCTTATGCCGAACTCGTTTCGTACCTAACCCCGCCGATTGAAAATGCCGGCTTGTATAAGGAACTGGCAGCACTCAACGAGCTGGTGCTCGCCTATCGCCAGACAACTGAGGAGAGTGCGAAGGAAGCGTTGTTTGCTTCGATCCTGGAGGGAAGTCGAGCCTTAAATCTCACGGATTCAGCGACAGCCGGGTAATGGTCTCTTTGAATACCTTGGGATCAACTCGGTATCGAAATGCTTCAACACCATTTATCGAGATCACTGGAATTTCATGCTTGTAGCGGTCGTAGAGGTCCGGGTCCGTATCGATATTGATCTCTTGCAAAACAAAATGCTCCGCGCAACCGGCCGCCAGCATGGCTGCCTTTGCTTCGTCACAAAGGTGGCAGCCCGGGCGTGAATAAACAATTACATGAACTTGCAACAACTAAAAACTCCCTCCGTTGACGATAGCGTGATGGGGTGTTGACAGGGCAATTAATAATTTCTTGCCAGCTAATCGCGAAATTAGGTATAAATAAACGCCGACCACATTATATGTTTGTTTTGGCGACGGCGCTCTTCATGGTTAAGCGAATAATTTGGTGTATTTGCGCAGAGAGTAATCCCTGTTAATCGGTGAGTTGTATAGTTTGCCCAGGGCATTCAAGGTGAAAGTGTATCCAGTTACGCATCTAACGAACTAAACGGCTAATCTCTATCGAGGGAGGTTTGGATTTGGAAAGTCAGGCCAACCAAGACCTGTCCGGCGCTCCTATAGAAGCTGGCGTCCTGCCAGCCTCGCCTCCACCTGCGGCCAAAACCGCACCGCCCGCAGCAGCTACTCCTAAAAGTCCCGCGGCAGTCGTCGAAAGCGAACCAGATCCGCCAGTGAACAAAATGCGGCGCCGCATTGTCTGGGCGACCGTTGCAGGTTTCTTGACTACCTGCTTCTTGATGTTTCTGCGTTTCTTCCTGCCGCGCGCAATTTTTGAACCATCCAGCGTGTTTCGCATTGGTCCTCCAAGCGATTACGCACTCGGTGTGGACACCAAGTGGCAACAGCAGTACCGCATCTGGGTGACAAAGACATCCGATCGCTTGTTTGTGATTTACGCGCGTTGCACGCACCTCGGTTGCACTCCTGACTGGAAGGCCAGCGAAAACAAGTTTAAGTGTCCGTGTCACGGCAGCGGTTACGACAGCGAAGGGATCAACTTCGAAGGACCGGCGCCGCGTCCGATGGATCGTGCCAAGGTAGAGCTCGATGCGGAAGGTCAGGTACGTGTCGATATCAGTAAGTTGTTTCAGTGGCCCAAGGGTGAAAAGGGCCAATTCGATGATCCCGGTGCCTTTATCCAATTGTAATTAGTCTCGAGGGCTTATGGAGTCAGAGCGGCAGGAAGCGCAGGATACAAAACAACTAACCACCGGTGAAGCAAAAGACACCAGCCTGATGGGCAAGGTTCGTGAAGGCACGACCGCGCTCAAGCAACGAGCAATCGAAGAGGCCAAGGAATACAAGGATCCGCAAGAGACGCAACTCTGGAAGTCGATCTTTCGCGTTTCGCATGATCGTTCGGATCCCCGCAATCGTTCGCTCGCCGTTCTTTCGAACGTCTTTCTTCATCTACATCCCGCCAAGATCAATCGCGACGCAGTGCGTTATCCGTTCACCTGGGGCATGGGTGGCATCACGTTTTACCTGTTCATCGTGCTGACATTTACCGGTGTGCTGTTGATGTTCTATTACCACC
>DATFRK010000912.1:0-6354 GCA_035263325.1 Pyrinomonadaceae bacterium
AGATTGATGACGACTGTCACTGGCGCAGTGCATTGGCTACCGGCAGGTTTGAGGAGATCAGAGGTCAGAAGGATCGGCGGGCCATCCTGGGCAAGCTGCTCTTTGTCTTTCCCCGGTTGACTCCGGTTGAATCGATTATTGTGCAGGACGCTGCGGCACCGGAAAGTGTTGTATTCCGCATTGTCGTTGAGCAAATCACCGGCGTTGAAGAGAGTTAAGTCACGACAGCGTTGACAATTATATGGAGCATGAACACACAGCAGAGGCGATTCATGAGCGGCTAGCACGAGGACCGCGGCACAACTATCTGCGAGATTGGATCTATGGCGGCATCGATGGGTCGGTTACCACTTTTGCGGTGGTGAGCGGAGTAGCAGGGGCCCAGCTCTCACCGTGGGTGATCCTTGTGATGGGGTTCGCAAACCTGGTGGCTGACGGATTCTCGATGGCCGCGAGTAACTTTCTGGGTACCAAGGCGGAACACGATGACCTGAAGCGGCTGGAAGCAATTGAATACCGGCACATTGCCCTGGCTCCAGAGGGAGAGCGCGAAGAAGTCAGACAGATTTTGCGGAACAAAGGTTTCTCCGGCGAAGATCTCGAGACACAGGTCGATTTAATCACTGCGGAACCTGATCGTTGGGTGAACACAATGTTGGCCGAAGAGTACGGATTGCCGCCAGCGGTTCGTTCTCCGTGGTTGGCAGCCATTACAACCTTCACGGCGTTTTTGCTCTGCGGCCTGGTGCCCTTGGTTCCTTACCTATCCGGTTCAGCCTATCCACTCACGCTTTCCGTAGCTTCGACGGCAGTGGTCTTCTTCGTGATTGGCTCGGTGAAGAGCCGCTGGTCGACAGCAACCTGGTGGAACTCCGGATTTTCAACCTTGGCGGTCGGAGCCATTGCTGCGGGTCTGGCTTACGGTGCCGGCTCGTTCTTGAAATACCTGCTGGAGCGTTAAGGGTTGAGGCAATCGACTAATGGAGGAATAGTGAAATGAAAGTAAATGAAATCATGACTAGCGGCGTCAGTGTTTGCGATCTAAATGCAAGCCTCGCCGATGCGGCAAAAGCAATGTGGGACAACGACTGCGGCATACTGCCAGTAATGAAGGATGGCAACGAATTAGTCGGGCTGATCACTGACCGCGACATTTGTATGGGAATTGCGATGAAAGGTCGCGGAGCCTCGACTATCTCCGTTGAGGAGGTAATGACGGGAGAAGTTTATTCTGTGCGGGAAGACGATGATCTACACCGGGCACTGGAGATGATGCGCGAGTACAAGGTCCGACGTCTGCCGGTCCTTGACGCTGAAGGAAAATTGGCCGGGCTGGTCTCAATGAATGATGTGACGCTTTTGGCGGTTGAGAAACCGAATCAGAAGATGCGGGGTGTTTCGTTCAAAGAGGCCATGGAAACTTATAAGGCAATTTGTGCGCATCCCGTTGCAGTTGAAATTGATGAAAAGACGATGACGGCGACAGTTTGATCTTCTTTTTTGGGAAAAGTCGCTCATTCATTTGAGGAAAAGCCCGCAGACCAATTATTCACAGTACAAAATCCTCAGTATTTCAGCGGCATAAACGTTGCACAAGACTCCGCAGGAGGCAGGGCACCGACCCTGGTCAAAGAAATGAAACTCGAATGCATTCTATGCCCAACAGATCTTTCTACTGAGTCCGATGAAGCCTTGCGCTATGCGATCGGATTGGCTCGTGCCTATAACGCCGAATTGATGCTGCTCTACTGTGAGACCGGCCCGGTACCGGTTAGTCCAAACGCTCATGAAGTAGCTGCCGAAAAGGTTAGACAAGCCTTGATCAAGCACTCTGGCTCTGATCTGAATGGCCTTGATTGGAAAAGTCTGGTCGTCACCGGTACTGACGTCGGTCAGGCGATCTCGCGCGAGGCGGCCATGTACGGAGTGGATCTCATTGTGATGCGTTCCCGTCGCCGGCCCTATCGCGCAGCCTTACTGGGATCCACGGCAGAATCGGTTTCGCGCACGGCGCCTTGCCCGGTGCTGGTGATGCATACAGACGAACGTGATTGGGTAAAGGGTGCAGACTCGAGGATCGATCTGAACCGAGTGTTGGTGGCCTATGACTTCTCAGACTACTCGGAGTTGGCGCTCAACTACGCGCTATCATTAGCGCAGGAGTACCAGGCGGAACTTCATTTGTTGCATGTGTTACCGCCTTACACTTTGAATGAGTCCGAAATCTCCTGGTATCCGCTGGGCAGGGAGGGTGCTTACCACAACGCCTCTCGCCGTCTACAGCGGGTAGTACCAGCGGAGGCGCATCTGTGGTGTGAGATCAAACACGCTGTCAGTGAGGGTCAGCCCTACCGCGAAATACTGAATTATGCGGAAAAGAATAAGATCGACCTGATCTGCCTGGGCGCTCATGGTGCCGGATTCGGTATGAAGACCCTATTCGGATCGAATGTCGATCGAGTGTTGCGACAGGCGCCGTGTCCAGTGCTGGTGACGCGGCCGCTCAAACCGACGCTGTCGTTTGTGAATGAGGCTGAAGCCGTTATTGCCACAGCTGCACTCGGCTAATCTTTGGAGTGCGGCAACCTGGCGCCGCTTTGTGATTAAGTGTTGTTAAAGTTGGGTGATCCAAAGCGGCGCCAGGTCGCCGCACTCCAAATAGTCCCGCACTGCAAATAGTCTTACTTTAAAACTCCTTCCTAACAATGTGACGTTTCGTCGCGTCTGGCCACATGTAACTGCAAGCGGATCCTGAGACCGAAGATAACGGATTCGTTTCGAAATGGGCGGGCGTGATGATTTGTGACTTATGGTCAAGATTGTGACTAACGGTCAAACATAGGGAGGGTAGTCAAATGCAATTGACAGTAACTGAGGCTCATAGCGCTGCGAGTTTTGTGGAAAACCAATGGTCGCCGGTAAGTGGGGGCACAGCGTCGGCAGATCTATGGAAAGGCATCGACCGCTTTAAGAGTTTGCTTGCTGAAGCGGATCGAGCTGCTTTGCGAAATAATGATGTCCTGCCGCCGGCAATTGTCACCGACATCGAAAGCACACTGCTTGAATGCTGCAGGTTGTTTGATGTCACTCTCAATCAAACACCTGAAACGGATGCACTTGGCGATCGAGTTAGGCGCGACTTACTGCCATACCTTTTGCTTACCAGCGCCGCCGAGCGTTGGTACTCGAAGCCGCGTGGTTATGCCGGCGACTTCCTGGCAATCGAGCATATCTATCAGAACCAACCGGCAGGACATGGCCGGATTGGTCCCGTGCTGGATCGGTGTTTCCTCAATCTGCCGGCAGCGATTGCCGTCCGGAATCGTCGCGCCCTGCTTGCCGAGGAAATTAATGAGGTCATTGCTAAGAAAGAGGGCGAGACAGCGAGGATCACGAGTCTGGCCTGTGGTCCGGCGGCAGAGATTTTTGATGTGTTCGGCAACCTGGAGAATGCTGCCTCTTTGGTGGCCACACTAATCGATATTGATCACCAGGCCCTGTCATTTGTCGGCGATCGCCGAGATAGCGCGGGCCTGCGCCGGCAAATCAAGTTAATCAACGCCAATCTGATCTCTCTGGTGACCGGTCAAGATCAGATCGATCTGCGCGACCAGGACCTGATCTACAGCATTGGACTGATCGACTATTTCAGCGACAAGTTTGTGATCAAGTTGCTGAACTACATTCATGCTGCACTACGGCCTGGAGGCAAAGTCATCCTGGGAAATTTTCATCCGCGCAATCCGAGTCGCTCGATGATGGAGCACTTGTTTGACTGGCGTCTGATTCATCGCACGGAAGCGGACATGGATCGGCTGTTTCTTAGTTCGGCTTTCGGGCAATCGTCTTCAAAAATTCGTTTCGAAGAGCAGGGCATCAACTTGTTCGCTGAATGCATTAAGTAGGTTTGCTGAGGGTGGTCGGAACGACAAGTAGATAAAAGACTTACCCGTCGAGTTTCTCTCTGCGCCACCTCTGCGTGCGGAGGCGCAGAGAGTTGCTATCAAGACGCCGAGGTTAACCCAGAGACTAAGGTGTGGCGCGGTAAAGAATACTGGCGTGAGGTGGCAACGTGACTGAAAGGCTGTTTGCCGAACCCAGGTTCCGGTGTTCCCAAAGATCACGCAGCCGGTAGTTTGCTGCAGTCAGACCCAGATCCTTCCAGCTGTATTGCACTGATTGGCTCGTATCGCTAGCGTTGAAAACCGCGAGATACGAGTCTTTGCCTGATTCCGGACGCGCAGTCCAAATCACAATATCTTCCGTTGTGATGACCGGCCGATTGTCAGTGGAATGCTGGTCGACCGCGAGCACCTCGGGATTGGTCAAAAGGGAAGTGGTCCACGCGTCAGCCTGGGTCAGGTTGCCACCCATGATCAACGGCGATCGAAAAATGGACCAAAGCGTTAACATCGTGCGCTGCTCGTCGTGACTCAAGCGCGTCTCACGTGGCTCACCCCAACCGGCGGCAGGTCGCAAGCTTCCAATCGGTAACATGTCAGCATCAGGCCAGTGACCCGGTCGAGCGACACCGGCCCAGCGCGCTGTCAACGCCAACAGGTTTTTCACTCCCTGGGGAAAGTTCTTCGTGCTGTACCAAACGTCCCAAACATCGTCTGAGATGCGCCACATTTGCGCATAGCGGGAAACTTCGTCGCGCTTGTCAATCGCAGTTGGACCAGGTGAAAGACTCAGCACCATGGGGCGACCTGACTTGCCGATGGCTTCACTGAACATACGGATCTCCTCGCCTTTGTAAGGATGATCGGAGATACAGTCGATCTTAATGAAGTCGACGTTCCAATCCGCGTACTGACGGGCGAGTGAATCGTAATAGGCCTGGGCTGCAGGGTGTGCGGGATTGAGCCCGTAGTTGTAGGCATTCCAGGGACACACATCGGCAGTGTCGGCGGCGTCCGCGGCATGGAAAGAGGAGCCGGCGATCGGAAGATTCTTCGCTACTGCCTCCCGGGGTATGCCACGGATGATGTGAATCCCAAATTTTAGTCCGAGAGAGTGCAGATAGTTGGCCAACGGTTTGAAGGTTAGCTCTTTGCCCGCGGAAGGAAAGCGAGCCGGGACCGGTACATAACGACCATTGCCGTCCATCTCAAAGCGCACGCGACTGTCGTCGTTTGCGTTGAGATTGGCGAGGTACCAGCCTTCGTCCACGACAACGTACTCCCAACCGAAGCGTTTCAGGTTTTTGGCGATCCAGTTTGCGTTTGCCTTGATAGTTTCTTCATTTAGAGTGCGGCCGTAAGAGTCCCAACTGTTCCAGCCCATCGGTGGAGTGGCGGCGATGGGAGTTGGCTTTCGTTGCTGAGCGCGTGTGTTGGTCGCTTGAATGGTGACCAAGAGGAGGGAGACGACGAAGCATTTGATCAGGTAGCGACGGTGAACCGCTGGTTTTTTCATGAGCGAATAATAAACGTAACGAGCCCTCTTGACCCAAAGTGAGGGACGGTTGCCTGGTGGAGAAACTGCGGAACAAACTTCAACCTCTCATTCTCCCCCATGCTTTAGCTGGGGTTAGTGGAGGCCTCAGACGAGCAGTAACCGCTTTAACGGTTTACCTGAGTACTCGACGAATTCACTTTAATCCGGGTCACTCAGGAAACCGATAAAACGGTTGCTCAACTTTAATCGCTTGCTGAACCCCAAGCTGAAGCATGGGGAGAATGAGAGGGTTGAGTCTTTTCACAAGTCGCGATAGTGGGCCCGGTAATTGCCGATTCTTTGATGCTTGATTTGCTTATTGATCAGCGCCCCAGCGCTCAAAAAAATCGCCATCAGCAATTACCTGGCCCATCCTCAACCGCAGAATGGTACTGACTATTAACTCAGAACAGGATCCTTAACCTGCCTTGAAAGACGCGCGGCAGATTTGTTTGCGTTGTCACTTTACCGAACGCCGCGTTGGTGATGTTCGTATTGATACCCCCAAAACGCACGTAATTCCACACGTTAAAGCCATCAACGCCGAACAGTACTTTTACGTCCTCAGTGATGGCGAAAGTGCGCGAGATGCTCAAATCTGTATTGAGCAGGTGCGGGTTGCGTAGTCCGTAGGCGCCCAACACTGGTGTGTTACCGTAAGTGAAGGCAGCGGCATTGGTGAAAGCATTTTTGTCAATGAAGGGAGTGGCATTGGCGACTGCTGCTTTCACGTCTCCGTTGCCCCAGTCGCCATTGATTCGCACTGATCCCGTGAAGTTCGGATTGTAGTTGGCGTAACAGGTACCCATTGTCGGGACAGAGCAAGCAGTGCCAACAAATGGACCGAGTGGTGTGCCGGAAGCGAAACGTTGAATTCCGGAAAATTGCCAGCCGCTGATCAACGCTCGGACGACC
>DATFRK010000913.1:0-4178 GCA_035263325.1 Pyrinomonadaceae bacterium
ATCCCTCTACGCCAACTAAGATGCCAGAACGCTAAGGTTCGCGTCCCGAAACTCGACCATGAAAAGGCTCGTAACGATACGCAGTCAACAACTTCCTTCTGCTCGTGTTAGCATGACCCCGCTCTCATAGAATCTGGAGTCACACTTAGTCGAACACCTTTGATGCGCGTTAGGCTCTTTTTTGCTGTCTGTACGTTGTCAGCACTCGCTTTCCTGTCTTGTCGGCCCAGCCACCGCCTGCTCATCTACACACCTCACGGTCAGGATCTGCTGCGCGACTTCGTGGCCCAGTACAAACAGAAATACCCCGAGGTGGAAGTGCAATTTCTCGACATGGGATCGCGGGAGATTCTCGAGCGCGTGCGCGTCGAACGGAACCGCCCCCAGGCAGATCTCTGGTGGGGCGCAGCGCACACGACGTTTCAAACTGCCGCCGAAGAGAACTTGCTGGCGCCATTCCGTCCCAGTTGGGCCGACAAAGTTCCGGAGACGGCGCGCGACCCTCAGGACCGTTGGTACGGCACCTACGACACGCCGCAGGTAATTGCCTACAACTCCGAAGCGGTCGCGCCCAGCGATGCGCCGCGCGATTGGGATGACGTTCTGGATCCAAAGTGGCGAGATAAAGTTCTGATCAGAAATCCAAACCCGTCTGACACCATGCGCGCGATCTTTGGCGGAATGATCTGGCGCTTTTACAAAGACACCGGCGCTCCGGACAAAGGTTTCGAATGGTTGCGCAGACTCGACGCCAACGTCCATGAATACACGGCCGACGGGACGTTGCTGATGCAAAAACTGGTGCGTCGCGAAGGCCTGATCACACTTTGGGATATGCCCGACGTACGTTTGTATAAAGATCAGAAGGGATTGCCGGTGGGTTATGTTGTGCCGGCCAGTGGCACGCCGGTGGTAACTGACGGCATTGCCATCGTGAAGGGTGCGCCCAATGAAGAGGAAGCGCGGCGCTTTTACGAGTTTGTCACGACGCCTGAAAGCCTGGCCCTGGCGGCCCACAAATACTATCGCATTCCAGCGCGCACTGACTTGGACCGCAGCAAGTTGCCGGCGTGGATGAATGAACCCTTCACCCGGTTACCGGTGGATTGGAACTTGTTGCGAAAACAAGGTGACGAATGGTTAAGATATTGGGACACACAAATTCGTGGCAGAAACAGATGAGATTTTTGATTTTAGATTTTTGATTTTTGGTTGGCGCTTACGCGAGATCCGAATTGGGATCTGAGATCTGAAATCTTGAAATTCCCCAGACACCGGCTTTGAACAAACTCATAAAGACGGAGTAACGAAGAACAAAGAACAAAGTACCAAGAACCAAGATTAGGCATGGCCCTTCTTTCCCTAAAATCTCTCGCCAAACATTTCGGCGCCACTGTGGCTGTCAATGACGTCTCACTGGATGTCGAACGGGGAGAGTTTTTTGGTCTGCTGGGCCCATCAGGCTGTGGCAAAACAACGACGCTGCGAATGATTGCTGGCCTCGAAAAACCGGACACCGGCAATATCGAGTTTGACAACCGCGACGTTACTCACCTCGCACCTGAACGACGCGGCTTTGGCATGGTCTTCCAAAACTATGCGCTTTTCCCTCATCTGAATGTCTTCGAAAATGTCGCCTTCGGTCTTCGTGCCCGCCATAAAACAAAGGCTGAGATTAGCGAACGAGTGCACAGTGCTCTCGAACTGGTCCAACTTCCCGGTTACGACAAGCGCCGCATCGATGAACTGTCCGGTGGTCAGCAGCAACGGGTGGCCATTGCCCGGGCCATCGCAATTGAACCCGCACTCCTGCTTTTCGACGAGCCACTTTCAAACCTCGACGTTTCTTTGCGTGAAGAAACACGAAGTGAGTTGCGCGAACTGGTGACGCGTCTCGGATTGACGGCAGTGTACGTCACTCACGATCAAGAGGAGGCCTTTGCCTTGTGTGATCGGATTGCCGTGATGGTCGGAGGAAGACTCAGACAGATAGGTCGACCTCGCGAACTCTACGAACTACCGGCGGACACCTCGGTAGCGAGTTTTCTCGGACGCAACAATTTGATCAAAGCGATGCGCTTGAGTTCCAGCAAGACCAGTCAGGGCGAGTTCAAGACGCTGGAAGGCGGGCATGTGCTGCACCTTCCGGTGGCTCACGATGAGTTGGCGCCATTGAACCAGCCGGTCATCTTGGCGATACGCCCGGAACACGTCAGGTTCGTTCACAACGGCCAGGCAGCTGACAATCTAATTCAGGCTGAGGTGCGGGAAATTGTTTTTGCGGGCGCGACCTCAACAGTGCGGGTTAACGCCAATGGTCTGCCGCTGGAAGCCCTGGTGCTTGAGCCCAACGGTTTGAAAGTTGGAGATGGTTGTGCGGTGTTACTGGATCCCGAACGACTGAGCTTGCTAAAGAATCAATAGAGCCCAACAGGGAAGCAGTCACCGTTTTTCGTTGGTAAGCCGCATTGCACACAGTGGAAAAAATCTCTCGCAATCGCTCCCTGTTTAATTCGCCACAGCTCTATTTGCTCCTCATTGCCGCGCTCGTCCTTTTTTACGGTGTGATCTATCCCAACATTTCTGTGGTAACGGCGTCCCTGCAACAATCAGGTAACTGGACCCTGGCGAATTATCGAGAAGCACTTTCGCAGCGCTTAGTCATAATTGCCCTGCTCAACAGCCTGGGCCTTTCGGTTGGAACGGTCGTACTCTGTTTCCTTCTCGGAGTCCCGCTGGCTTTTCTGTTCGAGCGATATACATTTCCTGGTCGCCAATTCTTCGCCGCGCTGGCGGCCATGCCGTTGGTACTGCCCCCACTGGTCGGTACCCTGGCCTTCATTTTTCTCTGCGGCGAGTCGGGGATTCTTGCGCGCAGCATCCAAAACCTTTTTCACTTGCAGAATCCCCCGTGGTCCTTACGAGGTTGGACCGCGCTACTCCTCTTTCATGTCTACACGATGTATCCGTTCTTCTACGTGCTCACCGGGGCGGGCTTACGCCGCATCGACGCGAGTTTGGCGGAGGCTGCCCGGAGCCTGGGCGCAACGAACCTCGCAGTTCTTTGGCGCGTGCTACTACCGCAACTAACGCCATCACTAATCGCTGCGGGACTGCTGACGTTTATGACCTCGATGGCGTCATTTAGCGCGCCACTGTTTTTCGGTGGTACCGTCCGGGTACTCACACTGGAAATTTATACGGCGCGGCAGCGCGGCGATACCGGAATGGCCGTCACTGAAACTGTGATACTCGCCGTGATTTCGTTGGCGGCGTTAGTAGTTTTCCAGCGCTACGAGGGAACACGGCGCTTTGCCGCGGCCGCATTGAAAGGCGCGACGCGGCGACGAGAAGCGATCCGAAGCGGCGCCGCACGCGCGCTGGCGATCGTTGGCGGTATCATATTTTCTGTGCTGCTGGTGCTACCCGTACTGACACTCGTGGTAATCAGCTTCGCTCGCGAAGGCTCATGGACCACCCAGACATTGCCCGGCGCCTATACGCTCGCCAACTATCAACGCTTAGCTACTGAACCACAGTCAAGCGAGGTCTTTTTCAATAGCTTTGCAATGTCGGCACTAGCGGCGCTGGCAGCGCTGGTCTGGAGTTTCTGCATAGTGTCGTTAGTGGTGAAGCGAAAACGACGAACCTGGCATCGCTTGCTTTCCTTGCTCGTGTTGATTCCCTGGGCGCTCCCTGGCACTGTCGTGGCAGTCTCAATCGCGGAAGCCTATGGGCGACCAAGTTTATTGTTGGGTAGCTTTGTATTGGTAGGTACGTTCTGGATTCTGCCGGTGGTCTACTTTCTGCGATTCATGCCGCTGGTTGTGAGGGCGGTACAAGCCAGTACTGAACAGATTGATCCAACCCTTGATGAAGCAGCCGGTAGCCTGGGTGCGCGTGTTTGGCAAAGATTTTTGCGCGTGACGTTACCGCTGGTGTGGCCCGGGGCGATTGCCGGTACGCTGTTGGCGTTTGTAATCGCTTTAGGCGAATATGTCGCTTCAGTGCTTGTTTTTGTTCCGGCAAATAGACCGATTTCGATTGCGATTGCCTCGGAAGTGCGCGACTTCAACCTAGGTACAGCCGCCGCTTACGGAGTGGTCTTGATAGGGGTTATAGCGGTCAGCATGTTTGTGGCTGGAAAACTCGAGCGCATTCGTGGTTGATCATAGTGT